>JAFGQD010000063.1 GCA_016935875.1 Deltaproteobacteria bacterium | reverse complement strand
GATTGAGCCTTCGCAAGCTCCAGGTCAAAGTCAAGATGGCTGTTTGATCTTCTCATGAGGAAGTTATATCTGGCCGCGTCTTTTCCCACCTCATCGGTCACTTCTCTTGTGGTTACAAATTCACCGGCCCTGGTGGACATGGGGACAGGAACGCCACCTCTGAGAAGGTTCACCAACTGAACCAGGACTATTTCAAGATCTTCCTTCTTCCTGCCGAGGGCCTGAATACCCGCTTGCATTCTGGGAATGTACCCGTGGTGGTCAGCTCCCCATACATTGATGACCTTGTCAAAACCCCTTGAGTATTTGTCTTGGTGATATGCGATGTCAGCGGCAAAGTAAGTGGGGTCGCCATTTCCCCTGACAACGACCCGGTCTTTTTCATCGCCGAAATCCATCGTCTTGAACCACAGTGTGCCCTCTTCTTCGTATATGAAGCCCACTGCCCTGAGTTTTTGAAGGATCTTTGCCACGCCGTCATTGGTGTACAGCTCTTGTTCGCTGAAATAGCGGTCGAAGGTTACGCCAAGGGCTTCAAGATCTTCCTTTATCCCGTTCAGGATGGAATCGGCCGCGTATTTTGTCAGAAAGGCTATCGAGCCTTCCTTGTCTGAGCTGAACCTGTCGCCGAATTTGGTATATATTTCCCGTGCAAGTTCAGTAATGTACTGTCCTTGGTAGCAATTTTCTGGAAACAAAATATCTTCACCCATCAGTCCCAGATACCTGCAGTACACGGATTCTCCCAACATGTTCATCTGGTTTCCGGCATCATTTATGTAGTATTCCCTGGACACTGAAAATCCCGATGCCTGCAGGATATTGGCAACAGTATCGCCGATAACGGCGCCTCGGGCATGTCCTATATGAAGTGGACCGGTGGGATTGGCGCTTACGAATTCAACCTGAACCCTGGTGCCATTTCCGATATTGGATTTACCATACTTGTCTCCAAGCGTGTCCACCTCTTCCAGAAGGGTAGGCCAGACACTGCTTCTGATGAAAAAGTTTATGAAGCCGGGCCCGGCTATCTCTATTTTGTCCAATATCCGGTCGCTGTCATTGATGTTTGCGACGATACGTTCGGCTATCCTGCGGGGAGCTTCCCTCTGGCTCGATGCAAACACCATAGCTATATTGGATGCATAATCTCCATGAGAGCCCTCTCTCGGAAGCTCAACTTCTATGAAGGGAATGTCCGTATTTTTTAATATTTTCTTTTCAATGCAGGAATTAATCGATCCTTCGAGTAGTCTGGCAAGTCTTTTTTTCATGGTCTTTTTTGTGATTTCTTCCTTCCGTAGAAAACGAAAAAGTTGGCCCGAAAGCCAACCTTTCTTATATAACTTTAAAACGGTATACTTCTATAAATCCGTCATCCGCTTTGTCAATTCACTTTTTATCCATTTTCTCTATTTCATCAATATCGGCATCCTTGATGGCGAGATCTCTTGTAAAGTCGGGGCAATGGACTCTCCCGCTGGAATCTTTGGAAACTGAAAACCGTTTTGCGCAGGTCCCTCTCCACGCACATATAGAGCAGTATCTCGTTTGTGTCCCCATAAGCCCTACCTCCGATCTTTCAATTTTCAATTTGGCTTAATGATATATGTAGGACTTTTTCAAGTCAAGGAATTTCGACTTCTTGTTTCCTATTTTACTATGGTGGATTCCCATATGGGAACATTCTCGAAAAAGGAATACTTGCGAAGATCGTTTCTGGTTTTCACGGTTTCTGCCAATTGGTAGATCTCCCTTGCCTGTATGGTTCCGTCCGGGAGTTCAAACCCCCGTATGAAAACCTTCTGCCCTCTCCTGAAAGATCCGAGAGAGGTTTCCCCCCCGCTGGAGTTCTTTAACATGGTTCTGAATCGTTCTTTCCCCTTTCGGAAGTCCACCAGTTCAATAAATTTTTCACCGGCTATCAGATAATTGTTTTGCGGATGTACTTCCATAATCGTGCTTTGAATCGTGAAAAATTCAAGATTTGTCGACTCGTCTATTGTAAGGTTATTGCCTGCGGATGCGATCTGTGCAAGGGCAAGGCAGACAAACAGTACGATACACAGCTCTACAAATGTTATGCCGTGCCTTCGTGAATTCATATGGTGCCTCCTTTTGAGTGAGTGTCCATCCGGAAAATATTTTCACGGGAAAGAGGTCACTCATGAATCTCTCGCCAGTAAAATACGTTAATATCCAATGTTGCCACCGGATCTTCCGGTGCCACTCCGCCTTCGATTCCAATGTAGATCTTCGGTCCGCCTTCACGCACGGCAATAATGGGTGCCGTGGGGATGGCGGTGCCGATGTCTTTGTAACGATCCTTTTTGCCTCGCTCTACGATATTTCCCTCCCCGTCGGTTTCGGTATCACTGCTGTAGTCATGCACAGATCCTCCGGTAAGATAATTTACCGCGTAGAGACGTGCCGTGCCTCGCGCCGTCGGTGCCCCGCATGGATCCTCCGGGTCACCACCACCCGCTTCGGAAGCAGGCGTATAGGTGGTGAAATAGACAACGCCGGCAAAGACCGTTGGAGACGCCGTCACCTTTTCTCCCGTATTCTCCAGCCGTATGTACCAGCCCTTGGAAGAATCAAGAGCCTCGGAAGCCTGTATTTTCTGGTCGGCTGTTCCCATCTGTATCAAGTCGTCGGTCACATCCACCAGGTCGGATTCCGTTATGGTTGTAAACGTTCCGCTATCCTCCCAGTCGTTCTTTATGGAGTACATTCTGTTTACCACATCCACGTCGCCGGGATCCGCGCGATCTCCGGTCCCGAAGAAAATGATTTCGCCATACGATTCCTTAACGCCATCAGGCGCGTAAAAGATTTTTTTTCTTTTACCATCCGCTACCGGGGCGGAAAAGAGTTTTCTGCCGGACCATGTGCCGTTCTTATCATTGTCTTCAAAGGCGAACATGTTGCCTCCGAGGTCTCCCGCGTACACGCTGTTGACGATGGCGTCCGAATCGGTGTCAAACCCCGATACACTCACGATGGAGTGTGTCATTGAGGCAAAGTTGCCCGCGTTAAAGTTCAGGCTGCTGAGGGCGCCGTTGGCAGCCTTGATTGCGAAGACGGCGCGTCCTTCAGTGTCGGAAGATTCAGGTGTCGCCACATCCTGATTTGTATCGTATCCTCCGGCCATCAGGAATACCGTGTCCGATCCGCTTGTGGTTTGTATGGTGCATATTTCCGGTTTGCACCAGGACTGGCCGAGAGATTCTCCTCCCAATATGTCCGAGTTTATCGTATACAGATAGGATGGAGCGGTAACAGATGAGACATCGAGGGCGTAATAGTGGTTTCCACCCCGTCGTTCTCCAAAAAACAGTATTTTCTGGCTGGGTCCATCATATAGCACTGGCGCGCCATCAACAAAATAGTCATGATCGTCATTCAAGAGCAGAGGTAAACGACCGAGTTGGTTTGGTGGTATGAAAGCCCACCGTTCCCTGCCGTCGCTGTCATCGAAACAGTGCATCATCCCGTCATTGCTCCCCGCGAATAAGATAGTGCTTGTCGGGCTGTAATGAACTATCGCGGGTTCCGAATGGAGGATGTCTCCCAGTATCCAGAGGCTGCTGCCGCCGTATATGTCGCTGATCAGACTCAGTCTTTGAGAATCGGTGGTTACCCCTACTGCGGAGTTGGTAATCAGTGCGTTGTCCGCTGAAAACAAATTGTCCGCGTGGACAAGAGAGGATTGGGTACCCATGTAAGTGTATATGCTTCTGCTTGCCTGATCGAGAAGGATTTCTCCGACACCACCGGAGGTCACGTTCGGACCATCGGCGGAGGATGACCAGTATGACAGGGCATTGTCTTTAATGGTGCCGTCGGCCATTGTGGCCGGGTTGCCGTTTGCGTCTATCAGGTCTCCGTTCGAGTCTAACCCGTATTTCTTTAGATTTCCCATCCACCGGCCGCTCTGCTGGGGCTTGAAGAATCCGAGGTAGATGCGATCTCCCGCATAGGTCCGGTTCATTCTGCTTACCGGGACAACGGGAGAGACAAACATCGCGTTCGCATCTGATATGTTGGACATAATCGCTTCAAATGCCTCCGATAAGCCGGATATGCTGTTGGCCGTGTAATATTCCCCACCCCCGTTCAGGGCGGTGTCTTCCAGCAGTTGTTGCTCTGTTCTGAATCCTATGGTGTAGGTGGAAATGTTTTGCTTCTCAAAAGAGGTCCCTGCCCCAAGTGTGGGATTGCAGTCGTTTTCATAGAGGTATTTTGCGACATCATCCAGGTAATCCGTTCCGTAGTCTGCGTAGCTGCCGGGGTCATTGCCGTCCCCGTCATAGTCACCGATGGTATCCCCGTTGATATATATTCCCGATGTAAGCTTTGAGTTGTTGTCCATGGTCGGGGCGCCATCCGTCATAAGAATGATGTAGTTCTTCTGACAGCGTTCCTGCATGGGAGAGGTGTAGGTGACGCTGTTAAACCAGCCTTGTTTGCCCGCGAAGTAGAGTCCTGCTTCGGACAAGGTTTCCGAAAGAGGTGTCCAGGTAATGGCGCTGAGACCATTGACGGTGTTTATCAGGGTGGCCTTGTCAGTGCCGCATTCGCACACGAGATGCCCCCCCTCGGTGTTGTTGAAGATCATGAGGCCGAATCTAACATTTTCTGTGTCGGTTAAAAGATTTGAGATAACCTCTTTGGCCACGGATATCCTTGATCTTGCATCGCCGATACCCGATGCATCATAATTTCTGTAGTTTCCCAGTCGAAGCGCCTTATTGCCGCCTCCGCAGGTGTAACTTCCTGGCCGGATTTTCGCACTGGTGTCGTAGCCCTTTGTGAGTAGTTCCTGTTTTACCGATTCACAATTCAGGGCGTTGACATCGTCTGCAAACCATACCCAGGAACCCCTGATTTTTTGGTAGACCCTGTTTGTGATGTATGACCCTGTGTATGTTATCGCCGGGTCGTACGGTTCGCCTCCAACGTCGACGGTGCCCATGCTTCCCGAGTTGTCGAAGATGATCAGCACGTTGGGTTGGATAGAAAGGGTCACCGTGCCGTAAATCTCCGTGTCATCCGCTGAGAGTATTCCCGGCGATGTGAACAGCATGACAGCCATAATGATTATAATAAGGTTGGCCCGTTTCATGGCACGTTCTCCTTTATACGTTCTTGAATCTTTTATTTTACTGACTCTTGTTAAATACCTTCCACACCCCCGTCTGTATCCGGGTATTTACGCTCGCGGAGGTTGTCGTAATTCCGTACCTGTGCACCTCAAAATGCTTCATGCTGTATCCCGATCCGCTCGGAGGTGAGTCTCTGTGTAGTCGTGCCGGAAGATTATTCGCCCCGTCGCTTAATCCAGAAATGGAGGTAACCGTGCTTTCGATACAGCGGATTTCCGCTGTCGTGTCACCCGAAACGACGGAATATGACGCGGTGGTCTCTCCGGCGGTCAGAAAATCTGTGGTCAACCATGTGCCGGGGGTCTCCATCGTATTTATCAGGACGCCTTCATTGTTGTAAAAGGTGCGTGTGTACTGATTCTCATTTCCGGCAATCTGCATTTCTATTGTTGAAGTTGTGGTTGCCGCCATGCCTATAATAGTCATGACTGCGAGTATCAACAGTGAGGCGACAAGAGCGAAACCGCTCTCGCTGTTTATGGTATCTTTTTGTTTCGTTGCCATAAAGCTCCATTTTCTCATATTCATATCACTGATTCCTGCAGATCACTCTGGTGCTCTGTGTTCGTGAGAATGTCTGTCCAAGAGAGTCTGTTCCATCACATGTGATCGAGATCACGACAGTCTTTATGCTTCCGAGATCTGCCGCGGCAACCGGTGAGGCGATGGCGGTCCCGTTTGCGTCCAGGTATCCCAGCGACAGGGCGCTTACATTATCAATAAGGGTTTGCCAACTTTCGCTGGCAGTTCCCTCATAGAGACAACGCCGGAGCCTGTCATTGGCCGAATCGTACTCATAGGTTATCCTCTCCTCGTTGTTTAGTGGGGCATCAATGGCTCCATTCATATCTATGTCGGACGTAATCCTTATTTTAGTTGCCGTTGCCTCTTCAATGCCCGCACCCGCGGTTTCGAGAGGGTTAAGCCCCGCAATGCGGATATCTCTGACCATAAAATCGGTTCCCACGCGCACTCCCTGCTGCGCTTCCGTTACATGTTCCTGTGTCTTATAAGATCTGTTGGATGCGATGAATATCCCGTAGATTGCCCCGATGGCAATGCCCATTATGGAAAGCGCTACCAGGATCTCAACCAGCGTAAATCCGCGGGCACGTATTTTGGCGGATGGGCGTGTCCCGTACATCAATATCCCCCCCCCCTGCTGATGGTGTTCAGTGTCACGCTGTGGTTATTCCCCTTTGTTATCCATGACACCGTTACGGTTACCGAACGTGAATTGGTTCCGGAAGGGCCGATCTGCCAGTTCCGGTTGAATATTCCATCCTGATCATTGCCACTGGTCGGCACACTTGTTATGTCCACGCTGCTTTTCAGCTCTTCCAGCTTGTCCTGGGCCAGGAAAATGGCGCGTGAAACATCATTCCCCATTTTGTTTCCGTGTATCGCGCTGACCTGCATCCCCGCCACGGCCATGAGCCCTATCGTGAGGATGCTTATCGCTATCAGCACCTCGATGAGGGTAAATCCCCCTTCACCCGGCAACTTTTTC
>JAFGQD010000062.1 GCA_016935875.1 Deltaproteobacteria bacterium | reverse complement strand
CGCGGTACTTTGTTTCACTCTCCTTAAGCGCCTCCTCCGCACGCTTGCGGTCGGTGATGTCCTCGGAGATTCCCAGCAGATATTCGGGGTCTCCTTTCGCGTCCAGGATCGGCACCTTCTTGGTATGGAGGATGCGCTCTCCCCTATTGCTGGTCTGAATGGATTCTTCCGGAATATCCACAACCTCCTTCCCGTGCAGAACCTTCCGGTCGTTCTCTGTAAAGAAGTCGGCCTGCTCCTTCGGAAAGAACTCGTAATCGTTCTTCCCCAGAAGATCATCCCTGGAATAACCCAGCAGTTCCTCTCCCGCCCGGTTGAACCTGACAAATCGGAGTTCCCGAACATCCTTGAGGAAGATCATATCCGGAATATTCTCCACAATCGAGTCCAGAAACGCATTCATCCGGCGCAGTTTTTCCTCCGACGCCCTGAGTTCCTGATTTGCAGTCTCCAGATCCATCATCTTCTTTTCAAGTTTATTGAAAAGGACTTCATTGTGCTGCCTGAATAATTCCATCTCTTCACCGAGAAGCTTGGCCGTCACTTGCTTTGCCGTATACTCTTCCTGCAATACCTCCTGTAACATGTTCATCAAAATGTCAGGTTCCTGGGGTTTGAGAATGAACCGGTCCGCCCCGAGGCTCAGCGCAAATTCCTCGTCTTTTGCTTCAGTGTACGTGGCGGTGTAAAATACCAGTGGTATCTGTTTGAGGGTATCATCTGATTTCCACTGACGGCATAAGGCGTAGCCATCCATCACCGGCATCAGAATATCTGTGACAATCAGGTCCGGAGGATTGCAACGAGCCCTATCCAGGGCCTCTTTGCCGTTTTCAGCCGAGATAACTTCAAACCCGTATCCCTTCAGTACAGTTTCCAGCATATATAGATTGGTGCTGATATCATCGACTATTAAAACTTTCTTCATCATTGTCCTCCGCTCCGTTGATCCCTTATTATGAAATGTTGTTCAACTTGTGCCATAAAGGTATCGGGATCAATTGGCTTTTCTATATAGCCGTCACAGCCGGCTTCTATGGTTTTTTCTCTATCGCCGGTCATGGCATAGGAGGTCACCGCGACAATGGGCGTGTCTGCAAGGGCTGGATCCTGCCGTAAGTTGCGGGCGACAGCGTAACCGTCCATCAGAGGCAACTGGATATCAAGGAGGATCAAATCGGGTTTGAGCGAAGCCGCCATCTCGATTCCCGATTGACCGTCCAGCGCGGCGAAGACTTCATAGCCGTTCTGCTCAAGGATGAACCTGACAAGGTACAGGTTCTGTTCGTTGTCTTCTATAACAAGAATTTTCCCTTTCATATATTATTCCTTTCTTTCGCCAGGGAAAAGCTGAAGGTGCTTCCCGTACCCCATACGCTTGTCACGCGAATCTCTCCCCCCATGAGTTCTACCAGTCTTTTACAGATGGAAAGTCCAAGTCCCGTCCCTTCATATTTCCGGGATAAACCCGAATCGACCTGCCGGAAGGGCTGAAAAAGTGTTTCCATGTCTTCATCCTTGATGCCGATGCCGGTATCAATAACCCTTATCGTTACATGTTTTTCTTTCGGTTCGCATTCTATTGTTACCGAACCTCTTTCCGTAAACTTTATGGCATTGCTGATCAGATTCAGAAGGATCTGCTCGACTCGCCGGCTGTCGCCCGTTACCGTTCCAATCCCGGAAGAGATCGTACAGATAAGTTCCAGCCCCTTTTTACCGGCAAGGTGGCGCATACCCCCCACGGTCTTTTCTATGGTGTCGTGCAGATCGTACGGTTCAGATACTACCCGCAGCTGTCCCGCTTCAATCTTGGATATATCAAGGACATCATTGATCAGCGAAAGGAGATGCCGGGCACTGTTGCGCACCATACCGAGCTGTTTTTTCTGCTCATCATTCAACGGTCCGACCATCTCCTGCGCAATGATACCGGTGAAACCGATGATCGAGTTGAGAGGAGTCCGCAGTTCATGCGACATGGTAGCCAGAAAAGTCGATTTTAACCGGTCGGCCGCTTCGGCCTGTTCTTTTGCGATAGCCAGTTCCTCAAGCGTATGGCGCAGCATCTCTTCCGTTTCTTTCAGCTTGGTAATATCATTGCCGACTGAAAGTATTTCTATGAGCTGTCCTTTTTCATCGACGATTTGTCTATTGGTCCAGGCAACCCAAACACGTTCGCCATTCTTCCGTATATTCTCATTCACATTGCTGCGTGCATAAGATTCAGGATTATTGGCAATGTCCGCCACAAGAGAAGACATGTCACGTCCTGTTGATTCTTTTGATGGGACGATTACATCCATGATATTTTTGCCGATAATCTCCTGTTCATTATAACCGAAAAAATCCTGGGCATACCTGTTGAAGAATGTAATGCGTCCATCCGCCGTCCAGCTTATGATAATGCTGTTGGCACTCTCAACAAGATTACGATACTTGGCTTCGCTTTGAACGAGCATCTGTCCAATGCGAATACGGTCCTTGATTTCTATTTTGAGACTCTCGTTCGCCGCTTCAAGAAGAGAAGTACGTTCCGTGACCAGTTTCTCGAGGTGGTTCTTGTGTTCGATGAGATCGGCCTGCGAATCTTTTAATGATTGGTAAGTTATATTGAGGGCATCCATCATCTCGTTATACGAATGTGCCAATAGCCCGATTTCATCTTGAGAGTTGATATTGATATAACGATCAAGATTCGATGTTTGAGCAATGTACCTTGTTTCGTCAATGAACTGATTCAAGGGTTTCACGACATACATTTTGAGCCCGATGAAGGTGAGGAGGCTCAATAATATGAGACCGACCGACAGCCCTGAAATTGTCATTATGATTTTGTCAATGATCTGCGTTTCGATATTTTTGAAAGGGATAAGAACGGCAATCTTCCAGTTTTGCTGCGTGGAATTGATGAACAAGACATAATATTTCTCGGCCTGAACAGTAACAGGGGTTAACTCTGATTTTGGTTCCGTAAATATTCCTGGAAGGTCAGGAGAGTACTCTCTTACGTTTTTGAAAAGCATTTCCTTGCTCAGTCCGGCCAGAATCACCCCTTTCTTGTCTACAAGAAGTATCTTCCCCGTGGGTTTAGTTTTAAAACTTGCAATGTAGTTCGTTAAGTTTATCAAAGTGACATCAACGCCCACGACTCCATAAAACACTCCATTTTTATCGATAAGGGCCCTGACGATTCCGATGTTGACATCAGAGGTTGTGATCGAAGGGTATGCGTCGGTCTTCATCACTTTCCCCGGATTATTTTTGGCGAGTATATACCAGGGACGTTCTCTCGGATCATACCGGGTGGGGCTTGCACGTTTGTGAGATCGCACAAAACCGCCGTTTTCCCTTCCCATGTATACCGAGTTGACATAGGGGTGTGTGAGGCCGTAATTATTGAAGATATCGATTATTTTTTGTTCACGTTCCTGGATATGGTACGTAAAGGTCTTTTCGTCGGCATTGAGAAAGTTGGTGAAAGTGTGGTCATCACTCGCGCGGACTGCTTCGTTTGCCACCAGGGCATTGATGTCGTTTTCCACCTCGGTAAAAAAGGTATTCAAGACAAAGTCAACATGATGAAGCTCGTTTGATATGTCTGCCTGGATCGACCGTAAACCTTTTTCCCAAAGCCTCAGATAGAAAAACCCTCCAAGAGCGAGAAGGATAAAGATCGTGCTGAGGAGATAAAGAACCAACAATTTAGCCTGGAGTTTCATTCTTGCCGTACTCCCTGTAATTCAGTTTTCGATTGCTCGGCAATATGAACAAAAGAATCGCGATTTTTGCCTTTTCCCGTGTCTGTTAAGCCACCTGATTGACTTTCTCAAGTTTTACAGGGTTTCATTT
>JAFGQD010000061.1 GCA_016935875.1 Deltaproteobacteria bacterium | reverse complement strand
TGGTACCCCCGGTGTGATTCGAACACACGGCACACGGATTAGGAATCCGTTGCTCTATCCTACTGAGCTACGGGGGCGGATGTTTCTGAAGGTGCGATTTCTAACATTATTTAAAAAGAGAGTCAACGATATTACGAGAATATTTCCGTCCGGCACTGCGTGCTCAGCAGTGGCATTCTATGATTCTTTCCTCGCAGAAATCGAGGAGTTTGATCTGATCCGGCGTTACTCCCTCAAGGGCGGCGCGGGGGAGGAGTCCTATGAGTTCTGATTCGAGGATGTCAACGCCATGCTCGGCAGCTTTTTGTCTGACGGCATCGAAGACCGTGCGTATGGAAGTAGTCTCGTAATCGGTCAGATTCATCGATACCTGTGCGATATCTCTGCTTTCGAGCAGCACTCCAAGCGCCTGAACGTGTTCGAAACCCCCGCTTGAGTGTCGTATTGATTTGGCAATGTCCCGCGCGAGTTCGATGTTGTTTGAATTGAGGTTTATATTGAACGCTATGAGGGGTTTTCTCGCGCCCACGGCGGTCGCGCCCAGACGGGGGTTGACCCTGAAGGGACCGGCATCGGGTCTCCATGCGGGCGTATCTATTTTGTCTCTGAGGGCCTCATACTGTCCCCTGCGGATGTCCGCCAGTCTCATTCTCTCCTGACCGAGCGCCGCCTCTCCGTAAAAGTAGACGGGAACGTCATGTTTCCGGGCGAAGGCGCGTCCGAAGCTATGCGCTATTTCGACCGCGTCTGCCATCTGTGCGCCTTCCAGGGGGACAAAGGGAACTACGTCAATAGCGCCGATACGGGGATGACAGCCGCTATGCCCTCTCATGTCTATCAGTTCGGCAGCGATGTCACAGGCCGCTTTCGCTCCGTTCAGCACGGCCTCCGGCGAACCGATAAATGTCAGGACGCTCCGGTTGTGATCGTTGTCCATACTGAAATTCAGTACCTTGACACCCTCGACCTGGGCGGCGGCGCCTGCAATAGCCTCGACGATTCCGGGATCTCTTCCTTCACTGAAATTAGGTATGCATTCGATGATCTTCATATCTATGCCTGGTATATCCTTTTTGATGGGAGTTCTACGCATGTAAGAAAGCCGCCATAAACCGCGCCCGTGTCAATCCCGATCCTGCCGGGACGAAAGAGGGGATTTGCATGTGACATGGGTGTGTGACCGAAAACGACGGTCTTACCGAAATCATGGGAGGACAGTATAAACTCGTGGCGCAACCACAACATATCCTGGGGGTCCTGCTCTTTCAGCGGAAGATCGTCCCTGAGCCCCGCGTGGACGAAGATATAATCGTCCGTTTCGTACCAGAGGAGCAGTGAATGGAAGAAGTTCATATGGCTGTCCGGTATGTCGATCTTCCTGCCTCCCGGTGTTTTGCGATATCCGTACGATCCGATCGTAGCAACCCCACCGTTGGACAGGTAAAGGCCCTCGTTTTTATTGAGGCACACATAATCGAGAAACATCTGTTCGTGATTTCCCTTGAGGCATATGACCCTGCGTATCTTCTTCCTGAGATCAAGCACAAAGTCCACGACACCGCTGGAATCGGGGCCTCTGTCTATGTAATCTCCGATAAATACGAGGGCGTCTTCTTCGCTGTTAATTCCAATCTGCGGGATCAGGTTCTCCAGTTTGGAGAGGCAACCATGGATGTCACCTATGGCGAATATTTTTTCCATACCATCCCCGCTATTCGAACAGGGCATCTACAAACTCCTCACTCTTAAAACGCCGCAGGTCGTCCAGACCTTCACCGACGCCGATATATCGGATCGGTATCTCCAACTCCTGCGCTATTCGTATAATGATTCCCCCCTTTGCCGTGCCGTCCAGTTTCGTGAGGACTATTCCGGTTATGCCGATTTCCTGGTGAAACATTTTTGCCTGTAGGACGGCATTCTGTCCGGTAGTAGCGTCGAGGACAAGAAGGGTCTCATGCGGAGCGCCCTCCAGCTCTCTGCCCATGATGCGTTTGACCTTCTTGAGTTCATCCATAAGATTGGTCTTTGTGTGGAGCCTCCCCGCCGTGTCTATGAGCATGACGGCCTTCCTCGATTGTGCCGCGTGAATCGCATCAAAGACCACCGCGGAGGGGTCCGCCCCCATTTTCTGTTTGATGAGCGGGGCATCGACTCTCTGAGCCCATATCCCGAGCTGTTCAATAGCCGCCGCCCTGAAGGTATCGGCCGCGACCAGTAGCAGGGGGATGTTGTTCTTCTTGAAGCGAGATGCCATCTTTCCTATCGTGGTGGTCTTTCCCGTTCCGTTCACACCGACCACCATAATCGTATATGTCTCCCCTACGGGGATACGCAATGGCGATTCGCACTTTTTGAGGATCGCTATCATGCTGTCTTTTATGAGAGCTTTGAGTGAGTCAGAGCTCGCAAGTTCCTTTCTCTTTGCCCTGTATTTCATCTCTTCAATCAGGTCAGAGGCAAAGACGGGTCCCAGGTCAGCCCCTATCAGGATCTCTTCAATATCTTCAAATATATCTTCGGAGATAATCTTTTCTCCGGAAATCATCTCGTCCAGGTTCTTGACGAAGCCCCTTCTTGTCTTTGACAGGCCCTCTTGAAGCCTTGAAAAAAAATTTTTATTGTCGCTTTTTTTCATGTTTGTGGTTTCCGTTTATATCCTCTTTTTGTATTTTGGTTTTCTGAAAGATATCTTGAGTGCGTTTCCGTTTGTACGATCAATTTTAGAGGCGCCACCAAGCAGTCGAGCCGGGAGGTCCATACGTTTCATACCCAAAGGTATCCGTATCCCGGGATTCGCATCCACTATAAACGACTTTTCCAGTGATAGCAAGCAGGTGGTTTCCGGAAAGATTTCTGTGGAGGGGATGTCATGATCTTGTGGAGTGTCAATTCATGCTGACGGAGACCGTGGTGGATATTCCGTTTTTCTGCATGGTTACACCGATAAGATTGTCGGCGGCCTCCATTGATCTTTTGTTGTGAGTTATAAATATGATCTGGGAATTTGCCGAAATATCTCTCACCAGCTCCCTGAAGAGTGAGGTGTTCGCTTCATCAAGGGGAGCGTCCGCCTCGTCGAGTACCAGGAAGGGTGATGGGCGGTGCAAGAGGATGGAGAATATCAGAGCCACGGCGGCGAGGGCCTTTTCACCTCCGGACAGGAGGGACAGGTTCTGTTTTTTCTTTCCCGGGATCTGTATGTCTATCTCAACGCCTGTTTCCAGCATGTCTGATTCATCGGTCAGACGCAGGATTCCCTTCCCGCCCGGGAACAGTCTGGGAAAGACTTTCTTGAAATGGTCGCTCACGGCTTCGAAGGTCTCCGCGAATCTCTTTCTGGATATCTGGTTGATTCTCGTTATGGTCTTCTGGAGGGTGTCCAGCGAGGAGTTCAGGTCCTTTATCTGAGTTGCGAGAAAATCGTGACGTTCCTTGAGCTCATCATGTTCACTGAGGGCCAGAAGGTTTACCTCCCCGAACTCTTCCAGACTTTTTTTAGATGTCTCAAGCTTTTTTCTCAGTACGTCCGCGTCGGATTTGTCCATTGGTTGAAATTCCGGCAGAAGTGAGTTCAGATCGACGCCCAGTTTTTCATGTGCGCCTTCTTTGAGCGCTTCAGTCTGGATAACTGCTTCGCGTATTTCCATTTCCATCTCGTTCATCTGCCGTGAAAAACCTTCAGATATCTTTCTGGTCTTTTGGATTTCCTGCTCTTTCTGTTTGTGGATGATGTTTTCTGTTCCGTGCTCGTCTCTTTTTCTGGCAAGCTCTTCTTCGGCCTCAGTGTGGCGTTGGTAGAGGACCCTCAGGGCTTCACCTTCATCTTCTATGCTCTCCGTGGCTTCCGCCGTTTTTGCATCGCAGTCATCCACGTCGTCGGTCATCGATCCTATGCGGGCATCTATCTCAAAGATGGTCCCTTCCAGTCTTGTAAGGGTCTCAATCCCCGATTTTGCTTTTTCTTCCATGGATGTCAGGAGGATTTTCTGTTCGGTCAGGTTTATTTCACTCTCCTCCAGCTCACTCCTGGCCTCCCTCCACCTCTCCTGTATGGATTGGATACGACTGTCGCCTGCATCCACTTCACTTTTGAGAGACGCGATCTCGTTCTTGACATCCGCTGTCTTCTCCACCGTCATTGTTTCCTCGGACTCAAGATTTTCCCTGTTGAAGGCAAGCACATTAATACGCTGTTCGATCCAGCGGATTTCACCTTCCAGCCGTTCCACATCTTTTCTCCGGCCGTTGATCTCCAGTTCCAGCCCGTGTATATCCG
>JAFGQD010000060.1 GCA_016935875.1 Deltaproteobacteria bacterium | reverse complement strand
TCCAGCGGAATTCCGTCAACGAGTTGCAGAAAATCCTCCAGGGTATCGATGGCAACGCCGCATTTGCCGCATTCTCCCCGCGCGTGCGGATCGCCGGTGTCGTATCCCATGAGTGTGGGAAAATCAAAGGCCGTGCTGAGCCCCGTTTGCCCCTGTTTCAGGAGCAGATGCCAGCGTTCATTCGTGTCTTTGGCGCTTCCCATGCCCGCAAACATCCTGAAGGTCCAATACTGACCCCGATACCCCGTCACCTGGTTGCCTCGAAGATAAGGAAACTGCCCCGGATATCCGATATCTCTTTCAAAATCCATCTCTTTAATATCTTCGGGACCATATATCCTTTTGATTTCCAGGTCGGATACCGTAGACCAGCGTTCTTTCTGATCAGCCCGTTTGGCAACGGCTTTTTTGACCTCATCTTCCCATCTCATCTTCAGTTTAGGAGCCTGTTCGAGAACATTATTACTGAAATACACGCTTTCCCCCCTTTCTACCGGAATACGGGAATAATGGATTATATGTAGTGGTGATTGCTGCTCGTTACTGTCATGAATAAGAAAAACTCCGCATGGTCCTTCAACTGCGCATTATCCTTTTCCTAAAAATTCCCTGGCAATGACAATCCGTTGCACTTCCGAAGTTCCCTCGTAAATAGTAGTAACTCGCGCGTCACGGTAGAGACGTTCTATTTTATATTCCGCCATATAGCCGTATCCTCCGTGAATTTGAAGGGCTTTGTACGCTGCCCTGTTTGCCAGTTCTGAGGCAAAGAGCTTAGCCATGGATGCCTCTCGTGTGAAGGACCCCCCCTGGTCTTTCCGGTTGGCCGCCGACAGGACAAGCCAGTATGCCGCTTCGATCTGGGTCGCCATATCGGCAATCATCCATTGTATCGCCTGAAAGGAACTGATCTCCTTGCCGAATTGTCTGCGATTTTGAGAATAGTTGACGGCTTCATCCAGGCACGCCCGCGCGAGCCCCAGTGACTGGGAAGCAATGCCGATTCTCCCACTGTCAAGCGCGGTCATGGCTACTTTGAATCCCTGTCCTTTCTTCCCCAGTAAATTTTCCTTTGGAACTCTGCAGTCATCAAAGACAAGTTCCACCGTGTCCGATGCACGAAGGCCCATCTTCTCTTCTTTTTTCCCGACGGAAAAACCCGGCATCCCCTTTTCGATGAGAAAGGCCGATAATCCTCGATTGCCCTTCTGAGGGTCGGTACGCGCGATCAGATTAATAACATCGGCATAACTGCCGTTGGTGATAAAGATTTTTCTCCCGTTGATGAGATAGTGATCATCTTTTTCCTCGGCCCTGGTTGTCATGCTGCTCGGATCTGAACCCGCATCGGGTTCCGTAATCGCGAAGGCGCCGAGTTTTTCGCCGGCGGCAAGGGGTATCAGGTATTTTTCTTTCTGTTTTTCGTTGCCGAAGCGAAGAAGCGGTTCCGTTGAGAGATTTGCCACGGACATGGTGACGGCCGTGGACGCGCACGCATAGGCGATTTCCTGCAATGCGAGCGAATAGCTCACCGCCCCCGCGCCGGACCCTCCGTATTCCGGAGGAACCATCATACCCATAAGGCCGAGTTCACCCATTTTCCTGATGACGTCCGCGGGGAATGTTTCATTCTTATCCCGTTCGCAGGCATAGGGTTCGAGCTCTTTTTTCGCAAAGTCTCTGGCCATCAATCTGACCATCTCCTGTTCGCTTGTCAATTGAAACAAGATACAGTCCTCCTACGGAACATAGACTATGACCAGCAGTTCTGTGGTCTCTTTTGAGGGGTTGCTCAAGGTATGATGGAGGGCGGAATTGAAATGAAGGTAACCGCCCTCTTTCAGCTTTGTTACGTTATCTCCTATCCGGAGTGTAATACCGCCCTTTAAGACATAGACGAACTCTTCACCTTCGTGGTGGTATTCGACACCTTTATGCCCCGTTTCCGGATCAATCGTTACAAGATACGCTCTCAGGTGCTTATCTGAGCCGGGACGGGACAGGGGGGTATATGCATAAGAGTCGACTCTCTTTTTGTGGCTTTTGAGTCGCCGCCTGGAGGCCTTTTTTTCTTCCGCGCTCTCGAGTTGGTCAACATCTATCTTGAAGATATGGCTGAGTTGTATTACCAGTGAAACGGGGGGAACAGTACTGTCATCTTCTATTTTCCCCAATAAATCGGCAGAATAGCCCGTCTCATGCGCCAGTACCTCCAGGCTTAATTCCTGTTCTTCCCGCAAGGCCCGTATCCTCTGACCAAAGGTCTTCCACGTTGTATCTTTTTTGGGCATGAAATTACTCCATTTCTATAATCATGGTTACCGCTTCGCCGCCGCCCAGACAGAGCGACGCCTGTCCCAGTGCAAGATGTTGCCGCTTCAGTTCATGGATGAGTGTTGTCAGTACCCGGGCACCCGATGCGCCAATCGGATGACCGAGTGCAATCGAACCACCGTTGACGTTTATCTTTTCGTGGTCGATGCCGAGTTCTCTCATGACGGCAACCGTTGAACCAGCAAAGGCCTCGTTGATTTCGTGCAAATCAATATCGGTTATGAGAAGTCTCGCCTTCTTGAGTGTCTTAGGGACAGAATGGATGGGTGCCATGAGGACATGCTCAAGCTCGATTCCGGCTGCCCCGCACGCGTAAATTTTCGCGAGGACAGGAAGACCTCTCTCCCGAGCCGTTTTGCGGGAGGTGACCACAAGGGCCGATGCCCCGTCACTGATGACAGAAGAATTCCCGGCGGTCGCATAGCCCTCTTTCTGGAAGGCCGGTTTCATTTTGGAAAGAATTTCCATGCTGGTGGGCTTGGGACCCTCATCGGTATCGATGGTGATGGTTCCCTTTCGTCTGTCCTGGTATGTGACAGGCACGATTTCCTCTCTGAACACACCCTTTTTGATTGCTTCTAATGCACGACTGTAGGACTCGCAGGCAAATGCGTCCTGATCCTCTCTGCTGATCTTCCATTTTTCCGACACGATGTCGTTGCTGATACCCATGTGAAAATCATTGACGACATCCCAGAGCCCGTCATGAACCATATGGTCAATAAGACTGCCTGTTCCCATTCGAATCCCGAGACGCGAATTGGGGAGGTAATGCGGTGCCGCGCTCATATTTTCCATGCCACCGGCTACCACAATATCCGCAAACCCTGTCTGGACATACTGTGCCGCCAGTATTACGGCCATAAGACCGGAGCCGCACACTTTATTGACGGTGATCGCGCCTTTTCCGACGGGAATATTCGCCTTTATAGAGGCCTGTCTCGCCGGGTTTTGTCCGTATCCGCATGGGAGGACCATCCCCATGACGATCTCGTCAATATCTTCCGGCTGAAGACCTGCCCTTGTTATCGCTTCTTGAATAACGGCGGCTCCGAGATCTGTAGCTGAAATGCTGCTCAATCCGCCTTGAAAGGTTCCGAGTGGAGTCCTGCACGCGCTTGCAATGACCGTATCAGTATCATGTGGCATATAGCTTCCCTCCTCAAAAGTTCTAGCCCTTGTTCTATGGTTCTCTGAGAAGAATATTGCCCCCATTGCTTAATTCTTCCCGAGAGAAAATCACCATATTGTCTTTATCTGGCGCTGTCAACTTTTTTGTGGAAATTTTTGTGGGAATCAAAAGAGACACATGGCGAGGAGGTAAAGACGCTCGGGGAAGAATGATTTGAAAAGGATACAAAGAATTACAAAAGTATTACCTCTGTATATAAGGCGACTTTTCCTCCAATATCAATAAAGTGGGCACGCTTTTATGGCAGAGTTGCCAATTAATGTTTGAATGCAATCAAGGTGGAGTGTATAGTTCGCCATCACATGACTCAAAGGGGTATCTATGACGCTTGAAACGACTGTTTTGACAGATGGTCTGAGTTTTCCCGAAGGCCCTCGCTGGCATGATGGGAAACTCTGGATTTCGGATATGAATGCGTGCCGGGTCATGACCGTCGATCCGGATGGAAGTGTTGAAACGATCGTCAACGTGCCGGGCCATCCATCAGGTCTGGGCTGGCTTCCTGACGGAGATCTGCTCATCGTATCGATGCTTGATCGGCGCCTGCTTCGACTTGATTCCGGAGGGCTCAGCGAAGTGGCGGACTTGTCGGATCTCGCTTCATATCACTGCAATGATATGGTTGTCGACGGCATGGGCCGTGCCTATATCGGAAACTTCGGGTTCGATCTTGGTATCCCCGAGCCCTTTTCACCGGC
>JAFGQD010000059.1 GCA_016935875.1 Deltaproteobacteria bacterium | reverse complement strand
GTCTTTGAGATAGACGCGTTCAGCATGGGGACCTTCTCCCTTGTCCATGCCGTTGCGCAGTCCCATGCCCTTACCATCGTCGGCGGGGGTGACACCGATGTTGCCGTTCACAGGGCCGGGGAGAGTGACTACATCACCTATATATCCACCGGAGGAGGAGCATCCCTCGAACTGTTGGAAGGCAAGAAACTGCCGGCGGTCGAAGCACTCAATAAATGTGCGAAGAAAACGAAGTAACTGCGGGATCGACCTTATGAGAAACGTCATGATTGTCTGCGAATATGACGGTACCGCCTACCATGGATGGCAGAGGCAACCCAACGGGATCAGCATTCAGGAGGTACTTGAGAAAAAGATCGGGACCATCACGCAGGAAGAGATACGGTTGACGGCTTCGGGAAGAACGGACGCAGGCGTTCACGCCCTGAATCAGGTGGCAAACTTCAGGACGAAGTCGACCATAGGATGTGGAAATCTTCTGAAGGGGGTCAACAGTCTTCTCCCCGAAGATATCGTCGTGAAGGTCCTGCGCGATACAGACAAGGAATTTCACGCTCGTTACAGCGCGAAGAGCAAGATATATGTATACAGGATATTCAATAACCCGGTACGGAGCGCTCTCTACCGGAACTGCTCCTGGCACCTGCGCGCTCCCCTTGATGTGGATGCTATGGGTCAGGCGGCCAAGATCCTTGAGGGGATGCACGATTTTTCATCCTTCTGTGCCTCAGGGGGCGATGCAGAAGACCATATACGAACGGTTATTGATACCTCTGTTCATATGAAGGGTGATATCATTTCCTTTACCATAGAGGCAAACGGCTTTCTGCGTTATATGGTGAGAAATATCGTTGGTCTGCTTGTCGATGTCGGGAGAGAAATTACTACGCCCACCGGTTTCAAAGAAATCATGGTCGCCATGGACAGGACTAGGGCCGGTATCACGGCCCCTCCGCAGGGGCTTTTTCTCATGGAGGTCAGATACTGATGAAGATACTGGTGCTAGGATATAAAGGGATGCTCGGAACAGATCTTGTGAATGATTTGGGGGGGACGCACGATGTAGCCGGAAAAGATATAGAAGACTTCGATATAACATCCGCCTCGGATTGCAGGGATCTGATTGGGCAGTCGGGTGCGGATGTGGTTATTAACGCGGCAGCCTATACGAATGTCGACGGGTGTGAAACGAATAAAACAGGGTGTTTTTCCGCAAATGCCGATGGTGTGAAAAACGTGGCCCTCGCCTGCAGGGCGTCCGGAATAAAACTGGTTCATTTCAGCACCGATTATGTCTTCGACGGCACAAAGAATGATCCTTACATGGAGGATGATGCCTGCAGTCCTATCAACACCTATGGAAGCTCCAAGTTGAAGGGGGAGGAATACCTCAAAGAGATATCAGATAATTATCTGCTTATAAGAACGTCATGGCTGTACGGGAAACATGGAAAGAACTTTGTCGGTTCAATAGTGGAGCGGGCGGAGAAGACGGGAAAGCTGGAAGTGGTCGACGATCAGACGGGCTCTCCCACCTATACCGTGGATCTTTCGGCGGCGGTGAAGGTCCTTATCGAAGGTGATCACAGGGGCGTTTTCCACCTGACAAACAGGGGGACATGCACCTGGTACCAGTTTGCCCTCAAGATCCTCGAATATAGAGACATGAGGAACGTCAGCATTGCTCCAATACAATCGACACAGCTCGGCAACTGTGCCCCCCGCCCGGAATACTCTGTGCTCAGTTGCAGAAAATTCGCCGACGCCACCCATAGAACAATGAGATTCTGGCAGATAGCGCTGAAGGATTATATGGCCAGCATACGCTGAGGAGATAGCCTTGCAGGAAAAAATAGTAGTCATGCCCGAGGAGTTGTCCAACAGGATAGCCGCCGGTGAGGTAATTGAAAGGCCCTCTTCCATAGTCAAGGAGCTTGTCGAGAATTCCCTTGATGCCGGCGCGACCGACATTTTTGTTGAACTTGAGGGTGGAGGAAAACGATCCGTAAAGGTTGTCGATAACGGCAGGGGGATCAACAGGGATGACGTAGCACTCGCATTCGAGAGACACGCTACGAGCAAGATATACACCTTTGAAGACATGGATAATATCATCTCCTTTGGATTCCGGGGGGAGGCCATCGCGAGCATAGCTTCCATATCCAGGATCGAAATACTGACGAGGAAAAAAGAATCTCTGTCAGGAACTCGGGCGTTGGTGAGGGGAGGCAGAATCGAAGAGATTATTGATACCGGGTGTCCAGTTGGGACGTCGGTGTTTGTCAGTGATATCTTTTATTCCACGCCGGCACGGATGAAGTTCTTGAAGGGGGACACCACGGAACAGACCCACTGTGTAGATGCCATGATGAGGCTGGCTCTTTCCAACCCGGGAGTGAAGATACGGGTTGTTGCAAACGGTAGAACTATCCTTAATGTGCCCAAGACGAAAAATCTGTCCGACAGAATCGCGCTTGTGTTTGGCGAAGAGTTCGAGAGGCACACCCTTGAGATTCAGGGACAAGGGGGAGACATAACCCTTCATGGTGTGATTTCCAAGCCTGATCGCACAAGATCAAACACGAAGGGACAGTTCTATTTTATCAATAACAGATTCATACGGGACAGACTCCTGAATCATTCGGTTATAACTGCTTACCGGAGGCTGATAGCACCCAGGAGGTTCCCGTACGTCGTTCTGTTTGTAGATATGCCCGCCTCGGATGTGGATATCAATGTCCATCCATCCAAGATGGAGGTACGTTTCAGAAATCCGTCCGATATATACAGTCTCATTAAAGACACCCTTTCCGGCGCACTATCCGGGATATCCACCGTACATACTGATTTTTATAAACCTTCTTCCGGAGGAAAAGCGGATGAGTACAAAGAAAGAATCGGGGACACATTAAAAAGGTACACCATCCTGTCCGGTGTTGGAAAGAGGGTCTTTGACGCGAACCTCCCTGACAGAAGTGTGAAGATGGCATCGAATGCTTCCAGTGGAAGAGAAGATAGACAAAACCTGCCGACGCTTTTCAACGAAGATGATGCGCCTGAGGGTGCAGTAACCTTTTCATCTCTCAAATACCTGGGACAGATTGCGGACACGTATCTTGTGTTTTCATCGACCCGGGCGCTTATTATCGTGGATCAGCATGCCGCCCATGAGAGAGTACTCTTTGAAAAGCTTAAGATGTCCATGGGAGGTGAAACACATATTCAAGGTCTGCTGTTTCCGGAGGTTGTGAACCTTCAACCCGGCCGCTTTGATCTTCTGATGAATAATGTCGATATGCTGAAAGATGTGGGGCTTGGTATGGAGCGGTATGGTGAGAACACAATATTGGTAAAGCAAATCCCCGCTTTCCTGACAGGGTGCAACCTTGAAGAACTTATTTCCGATGTAATTGAAGAAATCGGAGATACAGGAAAAGCTGAAAATATTGATGAAACAAGAGATAAAATCCTTGTGCTCATGGCGTGCAAAGGTGCCGTCAAAGCCAATCATAAATTGACAGATCCAGAGATTGCAGCGCTGTGCGAAGACCTTGATTCGATACCCTTCGCTGCAACCTGTCCTCATGGAAGACCTCTCTATTCAGTGCTTGACATGGGGGATTTAGAGAAGATGTTCAAACGAAGATAACGGATAATCAGGGGAGTAGAGTGTAGGAGATATGGGGACAAGGCTAAACAGAGTTGATCGGATTGTAATGAAAACATACGGGTGGTATTATTTATCATCTCCATCCTGTTCTCCTGCCCAATATTCAGTTTTTACGACTGTATGACAACTTGAGATCTACAATGCAAATCTCGCGAGCCGAAACCCAGCACTCAAAACCATCGCTTATTGTGATCATGGGCCCCACCGGGGTGGGGAAGACCGATCTGGCGATCAGGCTTGCCGAAAGATACGGAGGAGAGATTATCAGCGCCGACTCGATGCAGGTATACCGGCACATGGATATAGGCACTGCAAAACCTTCTTCGGAAGAGAGAATTCGTGTACCTCATCACCTGCTAGATGTTGTAGATCCCGATGAAGAATTCAATGCCTCAATGTTTGTGAAAATGGCTGATGATGTGATTCACCTTCTTCACGGCAGAGATAAAAGGGTGTTTGTTGTCGGCGGCACAGGATTATATCTGGATGCCCTGCTCGGTGGACTTTTGAGCGCTCCAGGGGCTGACGGAAGGCTTCGCGATTCCTATAAAAGAGATGCCGCGCAATATGGTAAATTATACCTTTACGAACGCTTGAAGAGCATGGATACGACAGCCGCCGGGAGGATACACCCGAACGACCTTGTCAGGACAATCAGGGCGCTTGAGGTAATGGAACATACCGGACAGTCCATTGTTGAAATACAGGGGGAACACAGATTCGGAAAGAATGCCTATGATTGCGTGAAGATAGGCCTTAATATTGACAGGACCCTTCTGTATGACAGGATCAATGACCGGGTTGAGAACATGGTGGCGAACGGGCTTTTTGAGGAAGTGAAAAAGCTTATGGATATGGGTTATGATGAATCAGTCAGGCCCATGCAGTCAATGATCTACAGGAATGTTGTCTCCTGTATCAGAGGGAAACAGAGCAGGCAGGATATGGTACGGTTGATCAAGCGTGATACGCGGCACTACGCCAGGAGACAACTGACATGGTTTAAGAGAGACACAACTATCAAATGGTTTGCCCCTCAGGATGAAAATATGATAAGCATGGCGGCGAACGAATTTGTGTGAATAGTGCAGATAAAAAATTCCAAGAAGGACGTATTATGGAGCGAGAAGAATTGAATAAGTCTTATGAGACTCTTGATGTTGAGGAAAAATGGTACCAGCGCTGGCTTGATGAAGGCCTGTTCCGGGCGGATGATACAAGTGACAGAAAACCATTCTCGATAGTTATTCCTCCACCGAATGTTACCGGGATACTCCATATAGGACACGCACTGAATAATGTCCTCCAGGACATTATCGTGCGATACAAAAGAATGCAAGGTTACAATACGCTCTGGATGCCAGGCACCGATCATGCGGGAATAGCCACCCAGAACGTGGTGGAGCAGGCGCTTGCAAGAGAGGGACTGACGCGGCACGATATAGGAAGGGAAGAATTTTTAAAGAGGGTATGGGAATGGAGAGAAAAATACGGCGGTGTCATCATAAAGCAGTTGCATAAACTGGGATGTTCCTGCGACTGGTCCCGGGAGCGATTTACTATGGATGAGGGACTTTCCAGGGCGGTCAGGGAGGTCTTTGTCCGGCTCTATGAAGATGACCTGATATATCAGGGTGATTATATTGTTAACTGGTGTCCGAGGTGTCATACCGCCATATCAGACCTTGAGGTCGAGTATGAGGAAGAAGCGACCAGTCTCTGGCATATACGATATCCATATGCCGAAGGAGAGGGCGAGATAATAGTAGCGACAACACGCCCGGAGACCATGCTGGGTGATACGGCCGTTGCAGTCAATCCGGATGACGAACGGTATACGGGTGTTATCGGGAGAGATGTGATCCTCCCCATCGTGAACAAAAGAATACCGATTATCGCGGATGACTATGTGTCCAGAGAATTCGGCACCGGTGCGGTGAAGATAACGCCTTCGGCGGATCCAAACGATTTTGCCATGGCACAGAGACACGATCTTGATATAGTTACTATTATGGACGGCAATGCCATTATCAATGAAAATGGCGGGATATATCAGGGACAGGACTGTTATACGTGCAGGGAAAATATTGTGGAGGATCTTAAAAAGGGCGGCTATCTTGTAAAAACAGAGCCCTATCTGCACAACGTCGGCCGATGTTACCGGTGCAAGACCATTGTGGAACCGGCGGTCTCCAAACAGTGGTTTGTCAAAGTGAAACCCCTGGCAAGGACTGCCATCGCCGCGGTTGTGAAGGGTGAAACAAAGATTATTCCTTCCACGTGGGAGGCCACATATTTTGACTGGATGGATAACATACGGGACTGGTGCATTTCCAGACAGATATGGTGGGGGCACAGGATCCCGGTATGGTATTGCGTCGATTGCGGCAATATCATTGTGGCAGTTGAAGACCCTGATAAGTGTCCCACATGTGAAGGAACATCTCTCAGACAGGATGAGGATGTTCTGGATACATGGTTCAGCTCAGCTCTCTGGCCCTTTTCGACTATGGGTTGGCCCGACAAAACAGAGACGCTTAAGACCTTTTATCCCACGTCACTCCTTGTTACCGGCTTTGACATCATATTTTTCTGGGTGGCCAGGATGATGATGATGGGACTGTACGTTATGGGAGAGGTTCCCTTTGCAGATGTCTATCTGCATGCCCTTGTTCGCGACGAAAAGGGCGATAAAATGAGCAAATCGAGTGGAAACAGCATAGATCCGCTGGAGATGATTGACAAGTACGGCTCAGACGCCCTTCGGTTTACGCTGGCCGCCTTTACCGCGCAGGGTAGGGATGTGAAGATGTCTGAGGAACGCATTAAGGGATACAGGCATTTTGTAAACAAGATATGGAACGCGGCCAGATTTTCAATGATGAATCTTGAGGATTATCCTGGAGATGCCGCACTGGAAAAGGCAGAATATTCCCTTTGTGACAGGTGGATTAGGGACAACCTTAACGGCGTTGTGGCGGATGTCAGGAAGGCCCTTGATGAGTATCGGTTTAATGAGGCCGCGGGGAGGATATATCAATTTGTCTGGCACGAGTTCTGTGACTGGTACCTTGAGATGATAAAGCCCGCCCTGTATGACAAACGATCGCCACAGGGGAAACTTGCAGCGCAGTATACATTGATCACCGTATTGAAGACAGCCATCCAGCTCCTTCATCCTTTTATGCCCTTTGTCACTGAGGAGATATGGCAGAAGTTGACGAAAGATGATGGATATATAGTGGTGAGTAAATTCCCCGAAGAGGATGATTCTTTGAAGGATGAGGATGCCCGCAATCGTATGGGTATTGTGAAAGATATTATAAACAGTATCAGGAATATACGGGGTGTGATGAATATCAGCCCTTCAAAGAAACTGAAGGTACTCATTTCTGTTCCCGATGATACTATGTTGTCCATTATGGAAGACGGCAGGGGTTATATCAAGGACATTGCGAAGCTTGAAGAGCTGGCGATAGAGGATAAGGCCACAGAACCGAAAGGATCAGCAACAGGGGTAGTGGGTTCCGTCAAGGTATATGTCTTTCTGGAGGGTGTAGTGGATGTCGCGGTTGAAAAGGCACGACTTGAAAAGGAAATGAAAAAACTTGATAAAGACCTCGATTTCATCTCCAGAAAACTGGGTAATCGGGATTTTATTGAAAAGGCGTCCAAGGATATAGTAGAAAAAGAAAAAAATAAATTCAGGGACCTGAAGGAAAAAAGCGAAGTGCTGGAAGACGCACTGGGCAGACTTCGTGATATGGTTTGAAGGTTATCATGATTTCAGATATCAGATTGAGAGAACGTATCCGGACAGCTCTTGACGAAGACATGGGATCCGGTGATCTAACCACATCAGCTATACTTACCGGTGATGAAACCGGTGTTGCGCATGCGGTATCGAAGGGAGATATTACCGTTGCGGGTATCGGTGTGTTCAGAGAAGTATTTCATACTCTGGATCCGTCGTTGTCCGTTGAAGCGTATTTCCGCGACGGCCAACAGGCGGGTCGGAAGGATATCCTCGCCTGTATATCGGGCAGTCTGAAGAGTATCCTCCTTGCCGAACGCGTGGCGCTGAATTTCTTTCAGCGGATGTGCGGAATTGCCACGATGACACACAGATATGTTGAGGAAGTGAAGGGCACGGGGGTCAGGATACTGGATACGAGAAAGACGACGCCAACTCTGAGGAATCTTGAAAAATATGCGGTAAAAACCGGGGGAGGATGTAATCACAGATTCGGCCTGTATGATGGTGTGATGATCAAGGATAATCACATAACCGCTGCAGGAAGTATCTCGGTTGCGGTAAGAAAAGTGACAGGAAATGTTCCACCCACGGTAAAGATCGAAGTGGAGGTGAAAAACCTTCAGGAAGTTGAAGAGGCCCTCGCCTCGGGAGC
>JAFGQD010000058.1 GCA_016935875.1 Deltaproteobacteria bacterium | reverse complement strand
GGAATCGTCAAAAGACGGCGGACGCACTTTCCATTGATCGTACGACCCTGTGGCGCAAGATGAAACGTCTGGGATTCCTGAGTTGATCCAAATCATGCAACACTTTGCAACATCGTTGCGTATTGTTGCATCCAGGTAACCTTTTCGATTCATTGCATATTTACTTGTTACATTCATTTCTTTTTCCGGTGATATGCAACATGCCCAGTGGTAAACCGCATCGCACCCCTACTATAAAACGTATATATCTGATATCATTGTGTATCCATCCGTGGCATAATTGTTGCTTATCTTTCCTCTCGGGACAGGAGAGAGACGATGCGCGTTATAGTATGTGCACTCAATGGAAGAATTGCTCCGAAGTATTATGATTCCGCTCAACTTCTTTCTATGGTCATTGAAAAGGGAGTAGTTGCGCATCGAGAGGTAATCGCTGTTGAAGCTCTGGAGCCCGATGAGTTGTGTGCTCTGGTACTCCACATGAAGACAGATGTAGTTATCTGCGGTGGGATCCGCCAAGACTATCAGGAAAAGTTGGTCGGATCATCCGTTCAGCTCATATACAATGTTATCGGGAATACTGAAGATGTAGTGGAACGCTTTGTGGAAGGTATGCTTTGCACAGGCGATATTGTGAACTAACTATCACGAAGAAGGAGGATTATCATGAATAGAAGAAATTTCTTAAAGGGCATGGCCGTGACGGGTGCTGGTGTCGCTCTGTCCGGTGGTGTCGGGACGTTGTCAAAGGCCCATGCGCGTAAGCAAGAGGATTTTGGCGAAATTAAGAGCTTGAAAGTCAACGTTATTTCAGAAACGAGTTGGTTCGACAACCCCACCCTCGGCAAGGACATCAAGGCTGCTGGCGGGATCAACACCAACCAGTACGATGTTGCTTACAATGTGGAGAACCTCGGAGGCTACGCGGCGCTGGTCGAAGTGGAAGCGCTCGACGGCAAGAAGACCAAGTATCTCCTCGATACCGGCTGGAGCAACGACTGGATGGATTACGTCTTTGCAAAAGACGGCATCGATAAGATGCTCAAAAATAAAGAAATCGATACAATGATCATTTCCCACGATCATATCGATCACTACTTCGGTCTTGAGAGCACGCTGAAACACCAGCCGGATATCAAGATTTATTTCCCCGGCACAGCGATGAAAAAGAGCTTTGAACTGCTCAAGGGCGCCGACTTCTCCTCGACGCCGGGCTGCCCGAAGAACACCGTTCCCCATACCGGTGAACTGATTGTGACCAAGACCAACAAGCTCTACAAACTTCAGGATGGTGCCGCCATCGTCTTCTTTGACGCCCCGGCGACACTGCAGGTTCGCGGCGAAAACGTCTTGTACTTTAAGATCAAGGACAAGGGCTATGTCACCGTCACCGGTTGCTGCCACCCCGGTATCATGACTCTGATCAACCATGCTCGTAGAAACTTCAAGGACGGCAATAAGAATTATGGTTGCTACGGCGGCCTGCACATCTCGCCCTTTGAAAACTGGGATCCCAAGATGGACGACCTGATCAAGGGTGTGAAGGCGATGAATATGACCAAGATCGGCTGCAACCACTGCACCGGATGGATCTGGGCAGAGAAAGCCGCTAAAATGGGTCTGCCTATTGTCAACGGTACTAGCAAAAACCTTGAATACAAAAAGACAGGAACACTTGCCCAGGCCAAGACCTCCAATGTGTATCTTGGCAATGGCGACGAGATTACCTTTTAGAAAAGGATAACACGACTCTCCGTTTACCTTGAAGATGAAGGGGTCGATTGCTCCAGGAGAGTATTACCAGGGGTTCGACCCCTTCTTTACTTATTGGTGCAAGGCATTTTAAACCGAATTAGGGGGTATTTTCATGAGCAATAATCAATCGAATGATAACTGGCTCACAATACGACAGTTGGAGCCTCGATGGTCTGTCGGTCTTTCAGGGATTGCAAACCTGGTTGTGCTTCTCATTGCCGTGTTTGTCGTATGGTGGGTCTTTTTTGCCAACGCAGGTATATTCAAACTGTATACGCCTCTCCTGGGCTTCTCATTAGTCATATGGACGCTGCTCATACTGCTCTGGCAAACGGAATTGTTTGATTACTGGCCATTTTCACGTTCCTACTTGCAGCATGCCAATCCGCTGACCAAAGGAGCAACGATGACGGGACTGATGCTTATCATCTACCTGGTCCTTGTCATCGGGTGTGTCTTCCTTGTTATGGGAAAACTCGGCATCACCTATTTCAACTGGAACAGCCTGATGGCGTTTGGAGAATTCGGACAAGACGCGACCTCCACTCGTGAGACTGCTTCATGGGCAATGCTGTCCCTTTCTGTTCCTTTTTTTCTGCTGAGTATCTGGTTCATGTTCGGCATCGGAAAAGATTTTTTCCACGAACTGAAACAGCCGAAATTCGGGATTGCCATGTGGTCAATAATCGCTGTCTTGGGTATCTACTTCTATTTCATTTTCTTCCATCCGCATATCGGCTCCATGTTCTATCCGAAGCAGATTTATGCCGCAGTCCCTCCCTGGTGGGAGGGTATTGCGCAGACTAACAGCGCCGAGTTCAGTCTTGGCATTCTGTTCGTTACCGTGGTCGGTATTTTCTATGCCTTCCACCTCTGGGACGGCTGGCCTTATAACCTGGTTCAGAAACAGCCGTGGCGTTTCATCTTCTTCGTCGTTGTCAGCCTCATCATCGGATATGTCATCTTCCGCATTCAGCTCTTTGTTTTCGACTATCTCTGGTATGAAGCCTATGTCGGCGGTCAGAATGAATCCAACTTCGGTTGGCGTTACAGCCATACCGTTACGATGGCGAATTTCATCCTTGTCATTGCTCTGATTCAGAACATTTTCTTCGGTCAGGCATACGAAAAGATGCATGCTGTCACGCGGTCCATTATAAAGACAATCGTGGCCGTTGTTTTTGGCCTGCTTTTCGCGTGGGCCTATTATGCATGGGGACCGGTCCTTCTCGGCGTGTGTTCGGGTGTTTCTCATCCTTCGGAAAACGCCGCCGCCTTCCTGATTATGGTTGTTAACCTGATTATGATACAGGATTATTTCATGGATCGATGGCCCGGATATCGACTGAAGAAATAAGATATTGCCAGGAGAGAGATATGATCATAAAATCGCACATCGATCCCATCGCTGCCTACGAGACACTTCTGCTTGAATTGTTTCAAAAGATTTTCCAGAACGATGGTGCGCAGCGCTACCTCGGTTTTTCTCAGGTATCGCAGTTGGCAACGCTTGACGGGTTGCCTTCGTGGTATCTGTGGTTTTCAGAGAAACGAGGCGCTTATTCTCTCACTCTTATCGAGGGGGATACGATGTCCGGAGGAGACAATATGTCCGATCATCAGGAAAGTGATACCTTGGAAGCACGTTTCCTTGTCCGGTATTTCCCCGATCCCGGCGATGATTCTTTTGATGCTCTCTCGTGTTTCGAGCAAATTGCGAGGCTTGGGCACTTTTTCGATTCGACTGGCACGCCCTCCTTTGACGGAGGGCGTGCCATTCATGACGGTTTTTTTGTCGCGGGTTACGTGGATATTCTTATCCATTCATCGAGAGCAGATGTTGATTTCTTTTGCTCCGCGCCAAACCGATGGCGAGAGTATCGGCTCGACGGCCTGAAACTGACTGATAAGAGAGGCGAGTCCCGTGAGGTTGTTTCTCCCGGCACCGTCGATCGGGACTTCCCAGGATGGGACCTGTCATTTTTCATTTTTGACAAGATCGTCTCCTCATTCTGTTTTCTGTCCGGTCAAGCACCCCGGCGCACGGGAGCTGCGGCACGACCTTTTTTTCGCTATGAGATTGACGCGGAACAACACGTCAACGCTATCCCCGATACCGATATCACCGAGTCAGTCTTCGGCGTGTGCTTCTCCAATGGTACCGGGGAAGACACAGTGAAAGAGAGAGATGCCTCTTTCGTTGAACAATTGCATTCGCAGGATTTCGCCCTGATCGGAATATGGGAAGGCCCTGACGAAATTCCCGCACAGTGGAGAAGGCCGGAGTGGTGGACGATCAATACCAAACATTTCCATGCCGATCCAGATCACGTGTGCTCCTGTTATGAAGATCACTAAAGAAAGGATTGCCCCTCTCATGGTTGACAAGGCACGACGCAGTTTTTTCAATGATTTCTTTGTGAAAAACGCAGTCAAATGTGTCTCCGAGGCTCATAAAGCCTATGAAGATACCAAAAACGATCTTGACTATTTCGATTCCTTTGAGTCGGCCTATCCCCTCATATCGGAGAGCTATTCCTTTCTTGAAGATGAAGCCATACGGCTTGGAATCGACATTGAGGGGATGACGAAACTCGAAATCGTCAAGGAAATTTACCAGCGAGACAAAAACCATCCTTAGAACCGTTGGCGCATGTCAAGAATGGGCGCAAGGAAACAACACACTTTCTGTCTGGATGTTCTGATTTACCTATAGTCATACAACAGTGAAATACTGGCAGGATCGTTGTTATTCTGTAGGGACAATGAGTCGATCCTATCCATCAAGTGAGAACCCCTAGAAATCCAAGGTATTTTTAAGAATAATATCGGGATAAAGAGGGACAACAGCGCCCTTTTATGTACAACATAGAAAAAATGAGAAACCTTTCCAAATCTTTTCCATGAAGACAGAGAAGTATTCCTCATGAATCATACTGAATTTCAAAGGTAGAGAAGCCTTTGAAAATGTAACCCGGTCACTCCCGCGCTGTTGGCCGTTGAAAATATCATTACAAGAAGAAAACAAATAATGGTCGTGAAATGTACACATTTCATTTGATCACTTACACTATAAAAAGAAGAATTAAGCTGTATTGTCCGTTGCGCCTCCGCGGCGAGGAGGCTATAATGAAAGATATTTCAGGCAAGCCTTGGGCCCCCAACAGGGAACAGCAACACACTGCAGGGTATCTACCAGGATTCCGATACGTTTTGTTATCCTGACGAATCGGGACTAAAAAGGATTACCTTGCCCTTCTGCCTTGTGAAAATAAGAGTATCATTAATAAAAGAACTGGAGGAATAGATGACAGAAGATTCTTATGGGTTTGTGCTTTTGCAGGAACGGTATATCGATGAACTGAAGACACGCGCACGGTTTTACAGGCATGTTCAAACGGGGGCCGAACTGTTATCCATGATAAATGATGACGAGAATAAGGTGTTCGGAATCACCTTTCGGACGCCGCCTCGCGATTCGACAGGTGTGGCCCACATTCTTGAGCATTCCGTTCTCTGCGGTTCCCGAAAATATCCTGTAAAGGAGCCCTTTGTGGAAATATTAAAGGGTTCTCTACAGACTTTTCTGAACGCATTTACCTATCCAGACAGGACCTGTTATCCAGTGGCAAGTCAAAATACCCAGGATTTTTACAATTTGATAGATGTCTATCTCGACGCGGTCTTGTATCCGCTCATTTCGCCTGAGATCTTTCAGCAGGAAGGATGGCACTACGAAATGGATGCGTTGGATGGACCTCTTGCATTCAGGGGCGTGGTTTTTAACGAGATGAAGGGTGCCAACTCATCTCCGGACAGACTTCTCTCCGAATATTCACAACAATCAATCTTTCCCGATACTACATACGGGCTGGATTCCGGGGGAGATCCTGCAGTCATCCCCGAACTGGGCTATGAACAATTCAGGAATTTTCACAAAACATACTATCATCCCTCCAATGCACGCATTTTTTTTGCCGGAGATGATAACCCGGAAGAAAGGCTGCGGCTTGTTAATGATTATCTGAAGGATTTTCGGAAGATGGAGGTGAATTCAGCGATAGTGCTCCAGCCTCGATTTGACAGTCCCCGGCAATCCGTGCGTTCCTTTGCCGCTGGCGATGACTCATCCAAGGGTATGGTAACGGTAAACTGGATGTTGAGCGAAACAAAAGATGCCATCACAAATATGGCACTCAATATTCTGGGATATATCCTTCTCGGGACCCCCGGGTCTCCTCTGCGCAAGGCGCTTATTGAGTCCGGTCTGGGAGAGGATATTACAGGAGGCGGCCTGGAGGGCGAATTACGGCAGTTGTTCTTCTCCGTGGGATTGAAGGGAATTGAGGCGGGGATGGCGGATACCGTTGAGAAACTGATACTGAAGACCTTGAGAGGATTGGCAACCGATGGCATTGAACCGGAGGCGGTGGAGGCGGCCGTTAATACCATAGAATTCAGCCTGCGTGAGAACAACACGGGCAGTTACCCCCGCGGGCTGGTTCTGATGCTGAGGGCGATGACAACCTGGTTGTATGATGGCGACCCTCTTGCGTTACTCTCTTTTGAATCGCTCATGTCGGAGATTAAGGCACGTATCTCTTCGGGGGAATCATTCTTTGAAGATATAATAAGGAAATATTTCCTGGATAATCCGCATCGCACCACAGTCATAATGGAACCGGACACGAATCTAGCGGATGAGATGGATGCGGCGGAAAGACGGAAGCTTGATGACGTGAGTAAGACTGCGAGCCTCGAAGAATTGAAAAATATCCTTGAAAGCGCCGAACGGCTCAAAAAAATTCAGGAAACACCGGATTCCCCAGAGGCCCTGGCAACCATCCCGATCCTGAAGCTTGCCGATCTGGAAAAGAAAACCAGGACGATACCGATCTCCGTTATGGAAGAAAAGGGTGCCACGGTTTTGTACCATGACATATCTACGAACGGTATCGCGTATATCGAAATCGGCCTGAATCTGCGTTTACTTCCCCGAAGGTGTGTCCAGTATATTCCCCTGTTCAGCAGGGCACTTCTTGAAATGGGTACAAAAAAGGAAGATTACGTTGAACTCTCCCGGAGAATTGACCGGAAAACAGGGGGGCTTCATCCAGCCCTGTTTGTGTCGTCGGTCAAAGATACGAGGGAGGCCGAAGCCAGGCTTTTTCTCTGCGGCAAGGCAATGTTTCCACAAACTGAGGACCTTTTCGCGATTATCAGGGATATTCTGCTGGATCTCAGGCTGGACAACAGGGAACGTTTCAAACAAATGGTTCTGGAAGAAAAGGCCCGGCAGGAGGAACACCTGGTACCGGGCGGACATCAGGCAGTCAACCTGCGCCTGAGGGCACATTTCAGCGAAGCCGGCCGGTTGTCGGAACAGTTGAACGGAGTGAGCTATCTGTTCTTTCTGCGTGATCTTGCCAGCAGGATAGATACGGACTGGTCTTCCGTTTCTTCGACCCTTGAGGAGATGCGCCGTGCCCTTGTCAACCGTGAGACCATGGTATGCAATGTTACCCTCGATGAAACAGGATGGAAACAGGTAAGGCCCCATCTTGCCAACTTTGCACGTAAGATGCCGGCAGGACAGACCGGCGCGGAGACTGGTGTTTTCGGAGATCTTTTGACCGAGATGCATATTCCAGAGTATGAAGGACTTATCATTCCTTCTCAGATCAACTATGTGGGGAAGGGAGCGGATCTCTACCGGGCAGGGTATACCTATCATGGTTCTGCCAGGGTTATTACCCGCTATCTGAGGACTTCCTGGCTGTGGGACAGCATACGGGTACG
>JAFGQD010000057.1 GCA_016935875.1 Deltaproteobacteria bacterium | reverse complement strand
TTGCTGCTTGTTTTTGCCGTTCTTTACGGGTTTGCCCACGGTGGCTTTTTTGCCGTGATATCTCCCTTGGTCGCCGAGTATTTTGGCATGAGTTCCCACGGGGCCATTCTTGGCCTGGTTATATTTGTTGCAACCATCGGCGGGGCGATCGGGCCGATGCTGGCAGGATATATCTTTGATGTCACCGGAAGTTATCGCATCGTTTTTCTGACCATGCCCGTCATGTGCGTAGTGGGTCTTATTATTACTCTCCAGCTTTATGCCCCGGCCCGAAGAAAGAGTTGAAAGCTGCGTATTGCACTATCTGGTGACAGGCGTGCATGGTATCTGATTGCGGCGAGATGTCAATTTGCGATAAAGAAAGATGCATAAAACTGAACATCTTGTGCCAATAACGATTCATATCCTTGAACTCGTTACGATTCCGTTGATAATCCACCGTTTGTCGAATAAGAGCGGTTAGAATTGCCCTCGTCACTCCATGATATATGGTGCATGAATATTTAATTGACATGCAACGCCGTTCTTTTTTATACTCGCCAAACTGTGGTGAAAAGAAATGTATTGTTAATAATCATAGAATCTCACACGAAATCAGGTTAATGGAGTTTTCGCTCCAGGAGAGGAAGCACAGAGACAGTTCGTTACCGCCCACTTGAATATGTCGACTCCGATACGCCATACCCGCTCGGTTCTTAATCAAGGTTCCCGAGAAGATTGAAAGAATGATCATATGAACGATCACGATAATGATCACCATTTTTTAATCGGAAAAAGAAACGTTACCAAGGAAGTGAATTATGAATGATAAAAAAAATCAGAGCAACGATGCCATGACCGAAGCAGTCGTTGATTTACGAAGCGCGCTCAAGCTTCTTGCCGCAACGCCAGGTCAATTGAAGACAACCAGAGTGCCGGTGGATCCCCTTGCGGAATTGGCCGGCATCTACCGCTATATCGGTGCGGGTACACCTGTCATGCCCCCTACACGGGAAGGTCCGGCGATGCTCTTTGAAAATGTGAAGGGGTATGATATTCCGGTGGTTACCGGGGTTTTGGCAAGCCGGAAGAGAGTTGCCATGCTGTTGGGAAGTACTGTAGAAAGATTACCACACGTGTTAATTGAGGCGTTGAAACAACCGGTCCCTCCGCGGATGTTCACCGGTCAAACAGCGCCTTGTCAGGAGGTCGTGCACAACGAGCCAGTTGATATTCTTAAGATATTACCGGCACCGACCAATACGGAACTGGATGCCGGCCCCTTCTTCACCATGGGCCTCATTCGTGCGGAAGACCCGGAAACGGGAGAATCCGATGTGACAATCCACCGTTTGTGCGTCCAGGGTTCCGACCTGTTGACGGTTTATTTCGTGCCCGGGCGGCATATCGATCAATTCCGGATCAAGGCGGAAAAGAAGGGAAAGCCTCTGCCGATCTCCATCAATATCGGACTGGATCCGGCGGTGTACCTGGCTGCCTGTTTCGAGGAACCCACCACTCCCCTGGGTTTTGACGAACTGAGCATTGCCGGAAGTATCCGGGGTAATGCCGTCGAACTGGTGAACTCTGTTTCTGTCAATGCGAAGTCCATTGCCAATGCGGAAATAGTCCTTGAGGGCGAAATCCTGCCCCATGAACGCATGCGTGAAGATGCAAACACCAATACCGGTAATGCCATGCCCGAATTCCCCGGCTATATGGGTGAGGCAAAGCCATCGCTCCCGGTTGTAAAAATCAAGGCGATCACTCATCGCAAGAATCCTATCCTGCAGACGATTGTCGGCCCCGGGCTCGAACACTGCAATCTTGCCGGTATTCCTACCGAAGCCAGTATCATGAGACTTGTTGAAGCCAGTATGCCGGGTCGTTTGCTCAATGTGTACGCGCACCCGTCGGGAGGCGGCAAATATCTTGCCATCATGCAGTTCAAGAAGGCATCGATCTCCGATGAAGGTCGTCAGCGGCAGGCTGCTTTGGCAGCATTTATCGCGTTCTCGGAGCTGAAGCATGTAATCCTGGTGGATGAGGATGTGGATATCTATGATACGAATGATGTCCTTTGGGCCATGACCACGCGATTCCAGGGCGATGTTAGCGCGGTCTTTATTCCAGGTGTTCGCTGTCATCCACTGGACCCTTCTCAGTCACCGGACTTCAGCCCGTCAATAGGTGCTGTTGGGGTATCCTGCAAGACCATATTTGATTGTACCGTTCCGTTTTCCCTGCGGAAACACTTCACGCGTGCCCCCTTCAGAGAAGTGGACATAACTCGCTTTCTGAAAGAAGAGGATGAGTAAGGTCTTGCTTCGTGCTGTAAGAACATAAGGATATACCCGATAGGAAAGAGAAGAGATGCCTGAAAGGATATACATCAGAACCGAAAACGGTCTGTATCGGATAGAAGCCGAGGCAGTGAGGATCGGAACAGACCTTCTGGTATATATCTGGGGTGGAGATCGCCCGCATATCGGTTCGGTAGCAGCTGCCCAACCCAGACCGAGTCTCGAAGCTCCATCACGAGTAAGCGCAACCGCCTCTGTACTCACGTATCCGGGACACAAGGAAGATGTCCTCGTCAAAGATGCCGCAGAATTGCTTGCCGCGGAACTCAAGACCAGCGTAGTGGTGACGGCCGGTATCCATTGGGAAAATCTGGATGAAGCCGGTATCAAAGAGATCGTGACCCTCTGTCAGGAGTTGATACATGAACTACTTAAGAAATTAAAAAGCCTTAAAGGAGCGTGAATATGCCCTTGCCAATTATCGTTGGAATAACCGGCGCCAGTGGAGTTATCTATGGCGTTGAAACGCTGCGAGCCCTCAGAGAACTCGGCCATGAGACGCACCTGATTTTGAGCCGGGCAGGGGAACTCAACCTGAAGATAGAGACTAAATACTCCCCTGAGCAGGTCAGGTCCCTGGCACATGTAGTTCATGAGATTGATGACATTACCGCACCTGTGGCAAGCGGTTCATTCCTGACCCAGGGCATGCTTGTGGCCCCCTGTTCCATCAAGACCGTTTCTGCTATTGCCAATTCATACAGCGATAACCTTCTGATCCGCGCGGCGGATGTGACTTTGAAAGAAAGACGGCCTTTAGTGCTTATGGTCCGCGAAACTCCTTTGCACAAAGGACACCTGGATCTTATGTCACGTGCTGCAGATCTCGGAGCGGTTATCCTACCGCCGATTCCCGCGTTTTATCATCAACCCGCAGGCATCGAAGATTTGATCCGGCAGAGCGTTGGAAAGGCCTTGGATTTTTTTAAGATTGAACATGATTTGTATCAGCGATGGGGAAATTTGGAACGTCCGGTGGTTTGGAAAAAGCGCTGAGAAAAAAGTCCGGAACCCGTCTGCATGCCGAGCGAATCACCCCTATCTTCCCCCCGGCGGCGGCATCTTTGATCGATGTGCCACTCCCCTCGGTCGGGTTACGCCAGCAGGCTTGATATTGAATCCCGATGTGTATATATTATTTAAAAAGATTTTGCTTTAACGGGGTTAGATAATAATGGATGATGAAGAAAAAAGTAAAGCGCAGTTAGTGGCGGAAGTAATAAAATTGCGCCAGCGAGTTGAAATGCTTGAAGAGGAGTTGCAGCAAGTATCCTCGCAGGCACTCAATGATGTGAATCCAGATGTGGGAAAGTATCAGGAGATGCTAGAACAGATGGATGAAGCATACTTCGAGACCGATCAAGCTGGAAACATAACGTTTTTTAACAGGGCGGCGTTGGAGATGGTGGGTTACACTGCAGATGAATTCATGGGGATGAACTCTCGTCAATATATTCCCCCGGACGAATATGACCGATTGTTTAAAATATATAATAGGATATACCAAACCGGGCAACCGGCTTTAATATTTGAATATGCAATAATTAGAAAAGATGGCCGGATAGCCTATCGAGAGACCTCCGCCTCCCTCCTCAAGGAATCATCGAATAATAAGAATAGTACCTTCATGAATCTTTCGCGCGATATCACCAAACGTAAATTGTATCAGGAAGCATATAAGGAAAATAAGCGCGAATTAAAAATCCAATCTCTTTCTCTCTCTGAGTCCAATACGGCCCTGAAGGTGTTACTGAAGCAGAGAGAAGGCGATAGGGCAGACCTTGAGAGGGATGTGTTATCTAATGTAAGAGAGATGATTACACCTTATCTCGAGAAATTACAAAAAAGCCGGTTAAGCGATGATGATCTGGCACTTACCCATATCATCGAAGCTAATTTAACAAATATCATTTCACCGTTTTTACGAAACCTCTCGATAACACAATGCAACCTCACACCGAAAGAATTACAGGTGGCCAATCTAGTCAAGGAAGGCAGGACTACCAAGGAGATAGCAGACTTTTTAAATATCTCGACTGGCGCGATTGATTTTCACCGCAACAGTATTAGGAAGAAGCTTGGTTTGAACAAGAAGAAAGCCAACCTCAGGTCCTACCTGTTGTCGCTGACATAATATGGCTCAAGTCAAACGTGACTTGGAAAATGGATTTTCTCATATTACACATATCTTCCATAATGTGTTTTTTATGTCATCTATCCGGTCAAAATCCACTGCTAATGAAGACCGGCACGGCGTGTTAAGAATATGAACATATTCTTGCAACACGTTCGACCGAACAGTACGGATATTGTGCTTATAGGTGATCTTTTAATAAAGACGATCCTTCAATGAACTCGATAGATCTCACTATCTGCTTGTTCCCCTTGCATGCTCTTTTAATGGCGGGATATCCCACTGACGGCAATGTGGCATTTTACCGTTTACACCGATAGTTTGGAAAACGTTTCAGATACTGCCTCTTTCGATCGTCCTTGATCGGGATCAGCAATACTATTATAAGTATTTACCTCATATATGCCTGATATTTATTTTGTATTGTATTTTCAATGCCAATGCATAAAACTTACTTCAGTTAGGCGTTAGGTGGTTGCAAGGTGACCCCCCACGGCGACCATTTTTTATAACCAAGGAAAGAAAGGAGGGAATGGGAAAAAGATCAAAGAGTAGCTACAGACATATTTGATTGGTATCTAGTATTAAGAAGAGCAAACATATATAAGAAGGAGGAATGTTGACCTATGAAAGAAAGACGTTTATTAACAGGTATTAGAGTGTCTTGCTTGGTGTTGGTTATGTTGTGTGCAGTGGTATTTTCACCCAATGCAAGTCAAGCAAGCGTAATAAAACTGAAAGCAGCAACCTATTTCTCCCCTGCCCAGCCCCTTGGACAGGGCTTCACCATGTTTCTCGACAAGGTTGTGGAACGGAGCAAGGGACAGGTACAAATTCAGTCCTTCATGGGTGGTTCGCTGCTCGGCCCCAAGGATATTTATGACGGCGTAGTACAGGGAACGGTTGATATCGGCCTGACCATGCCCGGCTACAACTCCGGTAAATTCCCGGAAATGGAAATTGCCGAAGTTCCTCATGGTTATGTAAGCTCCTTCGTGAGTTCCCATGTGGCCAACGATTATTTCAACAAGTATAACCCCAAAGGATTTTCCGAAACAAAGATGATGTATTGGTTTGCATCCCCTCCCTCGGTTATTATTCTCAACAAACCGGCGCCGACCCTTGCGGCTCTGAAAGGATTGAAGATACGTGGTACTGCAAGGATCGGTGAAGTCGTCGCCGCCCTTGGTGCGATTCCTCAGAGCGCACCGGCGGGTGAGGTTTACACCAACATTTCAAGAAATGTCATGGATGGTATCATGTGGCCCATATCCACTCTTGATGAGTGGAAACTTGCCGACCTGAAGCCCAAGATTACGAACTGCTGGCAGGTTGGTGGTGTTTTCGCATTCTATACGGTGATGAACAAGGATACATGGGAGAAGCTGCCGAGTGATATTCAGAAGATCTTCATGGATGTCGCTGAAGAAATGATAACGGAGCATGCTGCCTTTTACGATGGCTCTGATCTGAAGGGGTACGCCATGGGTGAAAGCGCCGCCGCTGAAGTATTCAATTTATCGAAAGAAGATACTGAAAAAGCTATCAAAATGATACAACCTGTTGCTGATAAATGGGTCAGTGCCATGGTCGCAAAGGGTTTCGACGAAAAGGAGATGAAAGATAGAGATCAATTCCTGTGGGATCGTGCAAAATACTGGAGTGCAAAGCAGAAGGAACTTGGTATCGCAGCAATTCCGGGTCGTCTTGACTGAGATGTAACAAGTGGCGATTGCAAGTTCGCATGCGTGTTCATGTGGCGTTGGCGTGAGAGAGGTCTCACGCCGCGCCAGGTGACACGTGATGGATAAGATGTTCTTTTATAACGAAAACAGATAATATTTTGGATGTTGTATGATGCCGTTGCAACGGCATCATCAAAGCGGTCAGAGGGCTGTAATACGATGTTAGATCCTTGGCCGAGCGAGAGATATAATTCTAAGGTTCGATTATTGGCAATCTTGGAGGTTTTGAGCCCGTAATATTTCGTATTGGACATACTGTCCCGGATCAGTTTTCCAAGAGTGTGAAAGTTGCGGGAATTTTCATGGTTCCAATCCATCGCACGAGTAATCAGATTGTGAGTCTTCGTTCTGATTGGAGCCTTGTATGTAATGAATATTTTTTAATGATACAGGTCCGTTAAGGAAACAGTGTCAATCCGAATATGAACCAACTCCCCATTATTCTAAAGATCAGCGCGAATCTTAATTGTTACAAGGGCATCGACACTTATTAAAAATATTCACATCGCGATGGTTCTTTTGTCCTGCCTGTATATATGAGGAAGGGCTACAGGAGCTATCCGAATTATAAAGAAAGGATACTTGTGAAAAATACTACGTATATAGACAAATTTGAGAGGTATTTAAGTAAGTTGTCTGACTATGGCGTCGGTATTGGGCAGATAGGTGTGTTCCTGATAATAGTCATCATTTTTTTTGACGTTACCGGCTCAAAGCTCCTTCGCAAGCCAATTTATGGCGCTGGGGATATGGTTGGCATAATCCAATTGCTGGCGATTTCTATTGCTATTCCTCTGGGACTGCTTAAGGAAGTTAATCCACGCGTAACTTTCTTCGTGAATCTCTTGGGAAGAAGGATCAGGAATGTCCTTTCCGTATCAGTTAATGTACTTGGTATCCTTCTGTTTGCATTGCTCACAGGGATGACTTTCAGACTCGCGCAACAGTACCAGAGAACGAATGAACTCATCGGGAATATAGACTTTCCGCTTTACCCGTTTATATATATAGCGGGTTTTTGTTTCGCTATTGGCTGTATTGTGTGGTTACTGCAATGCCTGATATCGTTGCGCCCTGAAGGGAGGAATGTATGAGTCCGATTCTGCTTGGTGTTTCCGGGATTATTGCGCTTCTGATATTGTTTCTCTTGGGGATGCCCATTGCCTGGGCAATGGCAATTATCGGGGTGGTCGGCTGTTCCATTATTGTGGGACCCGAGGCGGCTATGAGACTTCTTGCTAATGACTTTGTCTCTACCTTCAGCAATGAGACGCTTGCCGTCATTACCATGTTTATCGTCATGGGTACGCTGGCTTACCACAGCGGTATAAGCAACAGGCTTTATAGCACCGCGCATAAGCTGGTCGGGCACATGAGAGGCGGATTGGCAATGGCCACGGTACTAGCCTGTGCCGGTTTTGCCGCAATGTGTGGTTCGTCAACAGCCACCGCTGCCTCGATTGGCAAGATAGCCTTGGGTGAGATGAAGAAATATAACTATAACCCGGTTCTCGCTACAGGTTGTGTGACCTCTGCCGGAACATTGGGAATCATGATACCGCCCAGCACAATTTTCATAGTCTATGGCTTGCTGACCTGCGAATCCATCGGACGCCTTTTTGTAGCCGGGATTATACCGGGTTTTCTGATTGCGGCTGTTTTTACCCTTGTGGTGTTTATTATCTGCAAAATACATCCGGAATACGGCCCTGCCGGTCCTTCCTATACGTTCAAGGAAAAATTAGTAGCAATGGGCGGATTCCTCGATGCGGTCATCTTGTTTACGCTTCTCATCGGCGGCCTGCTCGCCGGCTGGTTTGGTCCGAACGCTGCCGGAGGCATTGGCGCTGCCGGGATAATAGCTATTGGTGTTGTGAGAAGACAACTTTCCTGGGCTGGGTTAAAGCAGGGCCTCAAAGAAGGTCTGATGGCTTCTACCATGGTACTGTGCATTATTGCGGGAGCAACGGTGTTTGGTAAATTCATAACCTTGACAACGGTACCACAGATGCTGGTTGTCCTGCTCGGCGAAGCTTCGGTTAATCCAACAATTACGATTCTCTTAATATTGGGAGGCTATTTTATCGGTGGATGCTTTATGGATTCACTTCCTCTGGTTGTATTGACCGTTCCAATCATTTTTCCGACCATTCTCAGTTTGGGTATTGACCCTATATGGTTCGGAGTGATGATCGTATTGATAGTGGAGATAGGGGTTATCACACCTCCTGTGGGTGTGAATGCTTATGTAATCAAGGGGATAGCCCCGGAAGTGCCACTGTCGGACATCTTTAAAGGTATCGTGCCTTTTCTTGTAGGGCTTATAGCGGTTGTCTTCATTTTGATGCTGTTCCCAATCATAGCCACGTGGCTGCCGAGTTTGGTAACGTATTAGCGGATTTGCTCACTTTCGGGGTATGAGTTGTTTCGCGATGGTTTGACGGAACACGTATATGGCAAATGAAAATATTCATGATGAAAACCGAGATGCTGTTTTGCATCATGACCGGTCGGCATCGTGTAAAAATCAATAGATGGAGTTGAAAATGAGAAGTATTGAAGAACGGAGGCAGATCGTAGCTGCCTATAAGGAGTTTGACGGGTTGAATTATCCTCAGGTACTGGAAAAGCGAGCGGCGCAGTACCCGGATAAAGAATTGTTCATTCATGGTGATGAAAGAATAACATACAGGGAATTCAATGATGCGGTCGATCATCTGGCTGCCGC
>JAFGQD010000056.1 GCA_016935875.1 Deltaproteobacteria bacterium | reverse complement strand
GGTCTGGCACCGTCGTTCTCTCTCAGTGTCCAGCAAGCTAGGCAGTAATACGTACACGACAATAAAAACCTTGACATGGGCAATATTGAGAGTATAGGAGAAACTAGGAATAAAGGCGTTGTCGATTTAGTAGTTTTATGTATAGGAGAAAAAAATGGATGCTGAAAAACAGGCCGTGTTAGACTATTTTGTCACAAAAAAAGGGAAGTCGAAACTCTACTTTAATGATCTTATGAACGCTGTCCCCGGTATGAAACCACGGGAGTTTAAGAAGATCGTTAATGCAATGATTCAAGAAGGGACACTCGTCTATTGGTCAAGTGGAAGTACGACACTCTACATGCTCAAAAATGATGAAAACCTGGCAGCAGAAGAGGCGTCCATGAGTGACGAAGGCAAAGAATAAATACCTCCCGCCATTGATTACACATGACCTGCAAGATGAAAACGGGGTAAAGATAACGAAAAGGAAGTCCCTTCTGAAATCTTTACCCCGGCATTTCTTTTATACACATCCCGTGGGCTTTGGCAGTCCTGCCACCTTACATGCCCCCTTTGCGGGTCCGGATGGGAACAGTTCGTACATGTACTTCAACTTAAATCCGGTATTTTTTGTCAATAATCTGACCATGGGTGCGATACCATACTCTTTAAAATACTCCTGAATATAGTTGACCAGCTTCCAATGGTCTTCTGTCATTTCGGTAACACCCTCAGTTCCGATGGTATATTCTACCCAGTTTTGATTCCAATTTTCGAAATCGTCTATAAACCCGTCGTCATCGACCATCCAGCTGTCACCTTTATACTCTACCTTCGGCATACTCAAACCTCCTTATTTGTTTCTCAATTTATCCGTTTATCTGTGGCTGTTTGAATTGAGCCATGTTTAAACGGTATACGCTTGTTACATAAGGTAAGGAAAGAATTGTGATTGTCAACTTTCTCATTTCTTTCTTACCTATCTATACAATACTGATATTGCTTCGCACTTTCCGTACTCTTTTTATAAAACTTTCCGCCCATCCCGAATCACCGGCTGCGTGGATGTGGGTGTATGTAGCCAGCAGATTCTTTTTACAGAAGCCGTCATTGTGTCCATCGATTCCATTGCCCCGTCGCACGGTAAAGACAAAATCGGTCTTTCCCCCACCTGTTTCTGTTGCTACAGCTCTTGAATAATGAAATTCATGCCCCTTGATGATTTTTCCTGTCCGGAAGTACGGATTTGGCCGGGTTACTTCCAGAATTGTATATCCATGGCCCTGAGGTTTCTTTTCCATAACAAACTGGAAGGGGAGTACTCCTACCATGGGATATTTCCTGTTTTCTGTGATAAGGCATTCACCCAAATACAACAGGCCGCCACATTCGGCATACACCGGCAGGCCGGCTTCGATCTTTTTCCTCAAGGTGTCCCGGAATTCTTTGTTTTCTGCCAGGGCATGGGCCTGCGTTTCTGGGAATCCTCCTCCGATATACAGACCATCCACATCGGGGAAATCTGCATCCCTTATGGAATTGATTTCTATCAGGATGGCGCCCATTTTCTGCAGTTGCTTCAGATTTTCGGGATAGTAAAACCAGAAAGCTTGATCCCGGATAACACCGATGCGGAGCGGTTCATCATAGCACTCAGGAGATTCGTCCTTCTCATCAAGATCGCTCTCCCTTTTCAGAGGTCTGGCATCATGGGCTACCTTCCACAGGGCATCCAGGTCTACGCAGTCATCGACCACTGATCGTACCGTGGCTATTGCCTTTTCGGCGTGTAACCGCTCTTGAAAGGGGACAAGCCCCATATGCCTTTCAGGAAAGGGATTCTTTCTTAATTTAGGAAGCGATCCGATTACAGGGATACCGCAGTACTGTTCGATTGCACCGCTTATCAGGGCCTTTTGCCGCGGACCTGCGACCCTGTTGATAATAACCCCTTTGATGTTCACGTCCGTATCAAATATCTGACAACCTTTCACCATCGCCGCTACAGTACGGGTTGCCATGGTCACATCCACAACAATCACAACCGCTGCACCGAGAAGCTTGGCCAGATTCGCCGTACTGGATGAACCGTCTATGTCAAGTCCATCGTAAAGACCCCTGTTTCCTTCAATAACAGCAATGTCCGCTTTGGAGGAATGTATTATAAAAGATCGTTTAATCTGGTCGGCTGTCATCAAAAACATATCCAGATTAAAACACTGGTTTCCTGATGACATGGATATCCAAGCGGTGTCTATAAAATCCGGACCCTTTTTGAAGGGGGCTACCGTGTATCCCCTATCAAAAAGAAGAGAAGTAATGCCCACTGTGAGGAATGTTTTCCCCGCCCCTCCTCTTAATCCAGCAATAACTATACGAGGCGGTAAGTGTACCATTCGTTAATCGGTAAACTTACACTGTGCGCTCTGCCGCCACGAAGGATATGCAAACCGGTAGTCGTCGATAACTTTTTCCGAGAAAGGTATTGCACATTTCTCGAAAAATCTTTCCCAACCTATTCTGTGGGCCCAGTCACCCAGCCGTTCATACTTGTTTGCGTCTTTAGCATAGGTTTCGAGAATATTCTGAACAGCCTTGACCGTCTGTGGCCATCGTGGGGGTTCGTTGGGAATAAAGGGTATAACCACCTTTGAGAACTGAGGTTTGCTGATTCTGTTGGATACTTTCCCACCAACAAGTATGGCTATTCCGTCACCTTCGGCGTCTGCCATCGGCATGGCGGGGCACATGGTAAAGCAATTACCACAGAACATACATTTTTCATTTTTGACTTCGACACTCCTTGTCCCGTCTTCTCTTTTTATCATCTTTATCGCGCCGGTTGGACATGCAGCCACAGCCAGCGGAACCTCACAAGTCTTGCTGATATATTCCTCGTCTGTCATAGGAGGTTTCCTGTGAACTCCGACAACGGCTATGTCGGATGCGTGTACCGCACCACACATATTCAGACAACACGCCAGAGATATCCGCACATGAGCGGGCAACTTCATGCTGCGGAAGTGGTCGATGAGCTCATCTAAGATTGCTTTTACGACACCCGATGCGTCGACAGCCGCAGTATGGCAGTGTATCCATCCCTGGGTGTGAACGATGTTGGTAATACCGGCGCCTGTTCCGCCTATGGGGAATTTGTTTCCCCTGCCCTTCAGGTCATCAATTAATGGCTGGAGTTTCGATTTGTCATCCAGGAGAAATTCTATGTTGTTTCTGGTTGTAAATCGAAGGTGCCCGTTACAGTGTTTATCCGCTATTTCGCAAATTTCACGGATAAATTCAATACTCATTATACGGGTCCCGCCTGTCCTTACCGTATAGAGATCATCCCCTGTTTCCGCATGATGGACCATGATCCCCGGTTCCAGGATTTCATGATATTCCCATTTCCCATAGTTTCTCTTTACAACGTCCGGGAAAAACTGCTCATACATGGCAGGACCGATATCTGTAATCCTGTCTTTCATTGGATTTGCTGGATCATATGGCATAGTAATTACCCCCTAAATCGTGTGTTCTTTTCTGTATTTATGGATGTCTCTGGTGAAACCACCCTCGACCTCTTCTTCTTTCCAGAAGATATACGGATTTTCTCTCGGATGATCGATCATTTGAGGAACTGCTTTGATTTCAGTAACTTCAATAAACTCCTGCATGCCCTTCCTCTGGATAAGCTCACCGATTCTTTCTCTGTTTCTGCCTTCTTCCATCCACCAATCCCACATTTTGTCTACGAAAGCTTTGAACTCATCAAAGGGCGGCTGCATCTCCATAAACGGTATAACCAGGGTGGATAACTGTGCGCCTTCGAGGATAGGTGCCTTACCCCCAACCAGTATGGTGGCCCCCTGCTCGAGACCGACTTTCAAGGCCCGAGGCATGACATTGATGCAATGCATGCAACGATTGCACTCACGGTTGTTAATCTTCAAATTCTTTCCATCCCAGTTCATACAGCGTGTTGGGCAGAGATCAACAACCTCTTTCGTAATATCAAATGGGCCCCAGTCTCTGCCGCTGAAAGCTCCTCCGTCAGGGGCAAATTCACCAGCCACATAAGCCCTGACAGCCTCCTGATCGATCCGTATGTCATCTTTCCATGTGCCGATTATCGAACAGTCAGCCCTCGCTATAGATGCAACACAATCGTTTGCGCAACCGGATATCTTAAACTTGAACTTATAGGGAAAGGCAGGACGATGAAGCTCATCCTGATATTCGTTGGTGATGCCATGGCATAGAAGCTGAGTATCCAGACAGGAAAACTCGCATCGCGCCTTACCGATACAACAGGCAGGACTTCGGAGCACAGATCCCGATCCGCCTAAATCCGTACCCAGATCATGAGTCAGATCATAAAAAGTCGGTTCCAGTTCATCCGTTTTGCAGCCGAGCAGAATGATATCGCCCGTGGAACCGTGCATGTTGGTCATGCCACTTCCATGCTTCTCCCAGATATCACACAGTTTTCTCAAATACTCAGTCGTATAAAATTTACTGGAAGGCTGATTAACACGGAGCGTGTGAAACGCTTCCACTCCGGGAAAAAGATCCGGCCTGTCGGTATATCGACCGATAACCCCCCCACCGTATCCGAACACTCCGACGATACCGCCATGCTTCCAATGTCCCACTTTGTCCTTATAGGAAAGCTCCAGCAGACCCAGAAGATCGTTCACCTCTTCCTTCGTTTTAGCCATTTCTTTCATGTCTGTAACAAAACTTGGCCACGGACCACTTTCCAACTGATCCAGTAAAGGTGTTTTGAATTTAGCCATCTCTACCCCCTCTTACCTTTTTAATTTTGAGGTCTTACTATAACTTAATATTAAAAACTTATCTACAAACTTTTTTGGAATTGACATCCAGGTTATAACGATGAAGAAAAACATAGATGCAACTGATTAATAGGTTTGCCATTCCTGTTGTTATGTATATCTCATGCCAATATAGCTGGTGAAAAAACACGATAAGTTTTAAGATATATATTGAAACAGACATCCTTGTCAAGCTTAAAAGTCTGATTATAATGAATCTACTTGACATCTCTTCGACATCTCTTTAATATCTCAATAATAATTCTGTAATTGACTCCTATTTCATCAACCATTTTGTGATTGTAATCCCCCATCGCATGCGGTTGAGCGTTGTATATGAACAATAAACTCCTCATGATATACAGATCCTTTGGCTCGGTAAGGGTTACGATATTCCTGTTTATCTCACTGGCCCTGACGTCAATTATCGGTACTATTGTCCCGCAGAACCTGTCACCGGAAAAATATGTATCTCTGTATAGTCCGGCGGGGTACTCTCTCTTAAAATATCTCGATATTATTGATATGTACCACTCATGGTGGTTTACGATACTTCTAATATTCTTATCGGTAAATATTACTGTCTGTACGGGTACACAGATACGCCGCATCTCTAAATTGTACCTGTCCGTAAAAGAGGAAATAGACGATACGGTCTTCGGATCATCCCAGGTTAACAGAATGTTTCGCAGCAACGAGAGTATGTCCGATCTCGAAGATCGACTCAAAGTGTTCCTGAAATCTCTTATGGGGCATGATGCTCTCTGTATCAAAAAGAATGGCGGGAGCTACCTGTTCGTGGAAAAAGGTAGATGGTCAAGATTTGGAATGGTATTTGTTCACTTCAGCATACTTTTCATCCTGTGTAGTGGATTGATAGCGGCTATATGGGGTTTTACCGGCCATATGAATCTTGTCGAAGGCGAAAAATCGAACAGGGTCTTTCTCACCGGGGAGAAGGGCTCATTACTACTTGATTTTGACGTTCGCTGTGATGATTTTACTGTCGATTTTTATGAGGGTGGTCTTCCCAGAGAATATCGGTCCGATCTGAGCATACTGGAAAGAGGGAAACATATTCTCTCCGCCCCAGTCAGAGTCAATCATCCT
>JAFGQD010000007.1 GCA_016935875.1 Deltaproteobacteria bacterium | reverse complement strand
TCAAGGATAAGAGGGAAATAAGACCTCCTAAAAAGCATAACAATATCCCGCTGTAATCCGGAGACTGCTGCGTCCGTAAGAGAGTAGAGGGAGGAAAATCGTTAGATGAAAAGAGGAAAATGACTGTTGGATAAAAAGATTCCGGTTCATTCGAGAGATATATCGATACATATTTTCAGCATTGATGACGGCACTCTTCTTGCGGAAGGATCACTCAGGGATAACAGAAAGCTTCCATCCTATTCCACTGCGGGCGGAAGGTATATCGATCCCGGGGATATTCACCATATCGTTGTGAGATTGTATGTTTCTGTACCGGACAATGTGATTGCCCGGGCCGAGGCAGATATGGTGGCGGTCCCGGGAGGCGGAATATGTCTTGAGATAAAGGATAGCATCAAGAATCTTGTTGGTATTTCTGTCAGGCAGGGTTTTGCAAAAAAGGTGCTGGATATTATGGGGGGCGTCAAAGGGTGCCTACATATGACAAATCTTGTTATTGCCATGGGATCAGCCATTGTGCAGGGTCAGTATCTCCGGGCAGAGAAAAACAGTCCCGATACGGACATGCCGGAGGTGGATACATCCGTTCTCAAAAACAGCTGCTGGCTGTGGAGAGAGAACGGACCACATATTGAGAAGCTAAAAAGTTAAGTTAAAGAGCAGGTCTGTGCTTTTGACAGACATCCTCTCATGCGGTGGTTACTTGATAAAAAAGGGGGCGTATTACGCCCCCTTTTTTATTGTTGAAGAGGATTACCCCACTTTTTATTCTATGACAACCAGAAGCTGGTCGGCTTCCACCACGTCTTTTTCCTTAACCTTTATTTCCTTTACGGTTCCATCTACTGGGGAGCAGATCGGATTTTCCATTTTCATTGCCTCAAGGATTACGAGCTCATCGTCTTCCTTTACTTCATCACCAACGCTAACCAGAATTTCAATTATGTTTCCCGGCATCGGAGCCAATACTTCTTCCATTTCTTCACTACCTCCTGAATAATTTATAATTGCCGGTACGCATCGCTACGTACCGGCTTGTTCTTGCTTGCTATCACATTTGGTGCTGTTAAGTCACTATAAAAAATCTGCCGTTGACCGTTATTCTTCTGTTTTCGGGCGCTCGAGACCGGTTACGATCTGTGACTTGATCATTCTCGGGAGCATCATATGATGACGCGGACAGATCGACTTTGGATTCTGATAAACTGAATTGCTAAATGCCACCATATAGTCCCGTAACTTTTCGAAGTGCACAACCTCATCCACCAGACCCGCCTTCGCGCAGTAGAACGGACGCGACTTGTCATAGTAATGCTGTACCATATCGTTCATCTTTTCGAGAACAGGAGCGAGGGGCCTGCCGGCGTCCTTCTCTTTGACGAGCCTTCGGGAGTAACTGGCCGCAGCCGCTGTCTCTCCGTGCATGACGTAGATCTCCGTAGTGGGGGTGCCGAGTGAGAAGGCATTGGTAGTACGGCCCTGGGGACCTCCCATTACATAATGTGCCGCGGCCGTTCCCTTCCGGAGAATGACCACCATCTGCGGTACATTGCTCTGCTCGATGGAGTAGATGAGAGATTGTCCCAGTCCGAGCAGTTCCGCCTTTTCCGCGATGTCGCCGACATCGATACCGGATGTATCCTGGAACCAGATAATCGGAATACGGTCACGACCGCATTGTGTTACGAACTCATTCATCTTGATCAATCCCTGGCGATAGAGTTTGCCGCCGACGCCGTTATATTCGTTCGTATATTCGGGATAGTTCGGCAATATTCCCTGGCGGTTTCCGATGACACCCATCAGAAAACCGTCGACCATGACGAGTCCCGTATAAACCTCCGGGCCGTAACCAGGCCTGAACTCGAGATGCTGCGAGTTGTCGACCAGCCGTGCAAGAACATTGTCAAAGTCATACCCCGCTTTCTGGTTATACGGAACGATGGATGCAATCTCAGAGGGAGAAAACTTCGGCTCGGCCGGCTCGGCCAGTCTGAAGAATTTAGGATTATAGGCAGGCATCCCTTCCATGTACTCTTTCAGGGCATCGAGGACCTGGTTTTCTTCTTCAAATACATATCTGAAGAAGCCGGTTTCATCGTGATGGATATTGACGCTCCCGGGGGGTACGGATTTGAAGTGCCGTGTTGCCTCAATCAACTGCTCCGCCCCTTCCTCGTCAAAAAATCCTTTGGGGCTCATACCGCCGACGATGCCGCCGCCGCCTACCGCAATGTTGCAGTTCTTGTGGGCCAGGAGTATTGTGGGACTGATTCCCTGGTAGCCGCCACCGGCGGGGTTGGTTCCGTAAATTCCTGCAAGGACTGGAACGCCTGACACTTCCAGTTCAGCGTGGCGGAAAAAACAGGTTCCCTGCCCGCGACGATTGGCGTAGACCTTTTCCTGCTCGGGCAGCTTGACGCCGGAACAGTTGACCAGCCAGACAAGCGGCACGTTTAATCTTTTGGCGAGATCGGTCACGCGAAGGTTATTATCCGCCTGTCCCGCGATCCACGCGCCGGCTATCCATTTGTTGTTAAAGCCGATAAGGACACACCACTTACCGCTGATCCTCGCGATGCCGTCCACAACGCCGGTACTCCCCGATTCTTCATGATCCGGATCATAGATGGTGTGAAGCGGAAAAAACATCCCCGGATCCACGAGATAGTCGATCCGTTCCCAGACAGTCTGTTCCCCGCGCTTATGAACCAGATCAATGGGAAGCCCGAAGTCCCGGATTCGCTGATCTTCAGCCTCAATCCCCTTCATTACCTCATCCGCCTGGGCGACACTTTCCTGCATCCTCTTTATCTGCGAATCCTTCAGAGGTTTGCCGAACTCTTTCATCTTTAAATAGGGTATCATTTTACATCCTCTCTTCTTTCTTTTTATCCTGGCAGGTGCGAGGATATGAACCACAGAAGGCATCCTCCCTCCCGGGAGGATGCCGCGTATGGGTTTTGTCTATTATTTCTTTATGACGTTAGCGATTCGCCTTACGAATCCCCAATTGATCCTGCGCCATTATGAATTTACAGATATTAGTCGATCCTTCGACCATCGCGTATGTCGGCGCATCTCTGAAGAACCGTGCCACTGGATACTCGGTTGAGTAACCATAGGCTCCGAGTATGCGCATTGCGTACTGTGAACATTTGTAGGCGAGTTCGCCTGACAGGTATTTCGCTGCAGCGACCTCAAGGTTGTTGCCCAGTTCTCCCTGATCCTTCTGCCACGCAGCCTTATAAACGCACAGTCTCGCCGCTTCGATTTCAGCAACCATCTCGCCGATCAAGGACTGGTTCATCTGGAACTTTCCGATGGGCTGGCCAAACTGTTCACGCTCCATGGCATACTGGGTCACGGAGTCAAGACATGCCTGAGACAACCCGATGCCACCAGCCGCGGCCGAAAGTCGTGTCTGGGCCAGGGAGCCAAAAACAATCTTTGAACCATCTCCCGGGTTGGCTAGGATATTCTCTTTGGGAATCTTTGTGTTCTCAAGGACAATTTCTCCGGTTGGCGATGAACGAGATCCCATCTTGTCCAGATCGGTTACGGTGATCCCCTCGCTCTCTTCAAGGTCGACTACGAAGGCGGAAAGGCCTTTACCACCTGCGGAACGATCAGTATAGGCGTAGAAGATGTTAATCCCGCCGATAGTCGCATTGGATATCCATGTCTTCTGCCCGTTTAAGAGCCAGTGGTCTCCCTTGTCTTCAGCGGTCGATTTGATCGCCATAATGTCGGAACCGGCTCCCGGTTCGGTAATGGCAAATGCTCCAAGGATGTCGGCATTGACCAACTTTTCGATGTATTTCTTCTTTACACTCTCGGTGCCGTAACGAAGAATGGTAAAGGCACATCCCAGTTCCTGCATATTGACCTGAACCCTCAATGAACTGGAGGCGCGGGCGATTTCTTCCGAGATGATTATGGCTGCGAGCCATCCCATCTCATTTCCACCATATTCTTCGGGGATGACGGTGCCGAAGAAGCCCAGCTGACCCATCGGTTTGATAACTTCTTCATAAGGGAAATAATGATTCTCGTCCCACTCATCTGCGAACGGAGCGATCTTCTCGGCTGCAAAATCACGTACAGTGTCCCTTAGCATTATCAATTCATCTGATAAACCAAAATCCATAACATACTCTCCTTCCTAAATTGCTTGTTGTTTTAGTGGTAAAATTCCTATAGCCAGTATAGGTGCAGTTTACCCTTTAAGGTGAATCTTACCTGTAATATCCCGAATCGTCTGAAAACTCTTTACTTGCGAGAAGCAGTTCCTCTATACACTTCTTACGATGATCATAATTATTAAAACGTACCTCAGGTATTGCCAGGCTTACCGTGGCCCGCACGGGCATGCCCTGATGAAAGGTTGTAATTGGAACACTCAGGGACCCGAGACCCTGGAAGGTTTCCCCCAGGCTTGAGGCGTAGCCCCGTTCCCTGATCAGCTTGAGTTCCGAGATGAGTTGCTCTACTTCAGTGATCGTATTGTTGGTCAGCGGTTCAAGCTTTATTTTTTTCAGATATTTGTCAATAAACTCCTGCTGCGAGAAGGCCAACAGGCATTTGGATGTGGCACCGGCATAAAGCGGAGCCCTGTTTCCAACCGGCATGCCGGCCTTCAGCTCTTGGGTGGATTCCAGACTGCTGATACAGATTCTGGAGATACAGTCTGCATCAATTATATTAAAGTGGACGGTTTCCCCGGTCCGAGACAGGAGCCGTTTCATAAGCGGCATGGCTATTCGCGTAATCGGGTAATTGTCCTGCAGGACACGGAAGAATGAAAGATAGATATTCCCAAGACTGTACTGTCTCGTGTTCGGATGCTGCCGTATAAATCCGTAAGACTTCAGGGTCTGCAGGATCCTCTGGATGGTGGATGGGCTGAACCCGAGATGTGCGCTCAACTCTCTCACACCCCATGATGGTCGTCCTTCGCGGAATACCATAAGGATCATGAGGGCCTTTTCAATGGAATTGATCTTGTCGAGTACCTTGTTTGATTGTTCCATAATATAGGATACCGTTTTACATTATGCGTTTTTGCCTATTTGACATATCGAAAAGCCTTTTGTCAAGAGAAAAAGTTAATTAATGTATATGAAAAGTA
>JAFGQD010000055.1 GCA_016935875.1 Deltaproteobacteria bacterium | reverse complement strand
TATGCTGCCGACACCCTTGTCGATGCTCGCATAGTCGGCATTGGAGATACTCCAGGAAAGGGTCACAAATTCCCCTTCCATAATACTGGTTGACGCGGCATTAAAGGTAATGGGGATATCGAGTGCTCGGAGATTAATCCATATATCGTCTCCGCCTGTAACGGAAAAATAACCATTAGTTACAGTCAACGGGCTCCCATATCTCAAAACACTAAGATATCCGGAGCCTCCACCCGGTATCGTCAAGAGATACTCGCCACTGCCGTCAAGACCGCTTTGAACACCGCCGCCGGAGACGGTATAGCCGGCGCCGGTGACAGGGATACCGTTTACAGTAACCGTTCCATGGATATTGGCAGGTATGGACGGAGGCTCGTCCGCAACGACATACACGGGCATCACTAACAGCGCAAATAGTGTTAATAGCGACAGGTATCTGTATACCACCGAATTTGTCCGTTCTTTGTTATATTTCATTTTAAGTCACCATCCTTACTCTTCTAAGGTAAAGTCCACGTGCAGGCCTCTGCAACATGTATCCAATACCCGTATCCCGGCTTCATAATCGTCAGGCTGCTGGACGCAGGATTGGAGGGGTTATAGACCTTCCAAATAGTATTCTCAAACGACCATACCGATATACATGTATCCTCTATGGAAGCCACTGCATCGGTTACCGGCATGGCCTCTGCTCCATGATAGCTGACCATATTCCATCCCTCTGCAAGCTCTATTGAAGAGATGAAAAATGTGGTGACCTGGGCCACCAGAGTCCCCGCTTCTTTCATGTTAATCCAGTATCCGTATCCGGCCTCCATAGTTTCCAGGCTGCTGGACTGTGGATTGTCAGGATTATAGACCTTCCAGTCATCATCGAAAAGCCATACGCTAAGATATTTCCCGTTTATCGTATCCAGTACCGCCGTTATATCCGTATTCTCAGGTTGCCTGTTCAGGGAAACCAGGTTCCATCCCTCGAGTAGTTCAATCACTTCCTCGTTGCAGTCAACAGGAGGCACGTTCTCCCATGTGGGTGTGTAAGAAACCTCATTCGAATAATCACTCTCATATCCTGAAAAAGTGTACGCTGTTGCAGCAAAAAAGTAGGTTTGTTCTTCTTCAAGACCTGATATGGTAAAGCTCGTGCAGTTTCCCACGTCGATACTGTGTGAGTAGTATTCGCTTTCCGGGCCATAGTATATTTTGTAGCCATTGATATTGGATTCATAATTTGCATCCCATTCCAGTGTCACTTCGGCAGCATGAGAATCGTGAAGAGTTGGAATGGTTATGTAAAAGATAGTAAAAATAATGCATATAATGAATATATAGTTCCTTTTACAATTTCTTGTGAGATCTGAATTAACAATATTATATTGTGTGTTACAATCACTTCCCATTTTGCTATCTCATCAGGTGTTGTGAAGGTTGAATAGTGTGAAGTGACATTGATTTCTTTTGGGGGGCATGTATGGTGGGAATGTCTCTTTGCGCTATCTTGCACCCGGATATAATAAAGGTAATCACGAATAGTATTCCTGTGACAAATACGGATATCATATAATTATTTCCTTCTTACCATTTTTTATTACGCACCTTGTTTGTTGAGCATACAGGGCTTCTTAGCATGAAGAGTGCCATGAAATATAATCAGTAAAAGTAAAGAGTTGCTCTATGAAGAGGTGGGATAGTGAAGGTTATTTCATGCACTGAAAACTGGAGGGATACCTCTGAAGTAAATTTGTGAAAGGTATATTCCTTTGCCTATGCGGAAGAGACATCAAGGTTGGTCTGTATGGGATTTCATGCATTAAGAGTGGAGACAGAATCTTGATGGCCTCACGGTCCTGTTGAGGCGGTGTGCCTACGCACTACCTTGCAGCGCGCCGCAATTTATTCCAGTCTCGTGTACTGAAACTGTTCGGACATGACGGGATTATTCAACTGTCGACTCTGATTTCTGAGCAACTCGGCAGGTTGATAGGGGTGACTTCAGTAGTTCTGAAATAAAGGGAGGCTAAAGCCTTGATTTCCCATACACTGAAAATGAAGATAGATGTTTGATGGGCGAGTAGCTACATGAATGCTTCCCAGTACGATATTACACAGTAGCATAGCTGAGCTTTCTAGGAGCTTGTCAACCCTTTTTTCTTAAAATCTTGGGGATTGAGATGGTATTTCTTCAGAAGATTGTAGAAGTCAGCACGGTATTTTCCTGCTAATTTTGAGGCTTTGCTGACATTGCCATGAGTTGATTCAAGGATGGTAACCAGATAATTTCTCTCGAAACTGTCTTTGGCCTCCTTGAGTGGTGTGAGCGATTGCTCAGGAATTATCTCCTGATCGAACTCGGGGAACAGGTCTCCTGTTATTATGTCTTGCTGGCTCATGGCCACCGCATATTCGATCATATTCTTTAATTGTCTCACATTGCCCGGCCAGTCATACAACAGCAAAAGCTGCATCGCTTGAGGTGTTAATCCTTTGATCTCCTTGCCCATTTCTTTGCCAAAGAATTTTCTGAACAAATCGACCAGGAGCGGAATGTCCTCTTTTCTTTCTTTAAGAGGAGGAATATGAATAGGTATAACGTGAATCCGGTAAAAGAGATCTTCTCTGAATAACCCCTGTTTCATTTCATGCTCTAAGTCTTTATTGGTTGCAACAATAACCCTTACGTCAACTTCTATTGGATTCTTGGCGCCTATAGGGTAAAACCGGCGTTCCTGCAGTACTCGCAGCAGCTTGGCCTGTATCGAGAGGGGCATATCTCCTATCTCGTCGAGAAAGATAGTACCTCCATGGGCCTGTGTGAACAGCCCTTCCGTGCTTGTTATTGCGCCCGTGAAGGATCCCCTTTTATGTCCAAACAGCTCGCTTTCAAGTAAAGATTCAGGGAGCGCCGCGCAATTTATATCCACGAATGCTTTGTCTTTCCGGTTACTGCTTAAGTGTATGGCTTTTGCGATGAGCTCCTTGCCGGTGCCGCTGTCTCCGTCTATGTAAATGGTGGAATCCGTTTTTGCTACGCGAAGGACCTGATTGAGGACCCGGCGCATCTTTTCGCTTCGGGTCACGATATTTGAAAAGTCGTAATGCTCATGTAATAATCCTTTGAGCCTCTTTATCTCGGATGATAACGTCTGCTTTTCCAGGGCCTTATCTATCTGTAAAAGAAGTTCGGGCGCATCGAATGGTTTTGTTAGGTAGCTGTAGGCGCCCTTTTTTATGGCTTTTACGGCACTCTCAATGGACCCGTGGGCGGTGAGTATGATGACGGGCATATCCGGATTGATCAGGTGCAATTTTTCCATGAGGTCGATGCCGTTTGTATGCTCAAGCTGGAGGTCAACAATCGAGATGCGAAACACCTGGTTTTTTGCTTTTCCCAATGCATCGTCTTCATTAAGGGCTGTATCGACTGCATATGAAGCCGATTCCAGACGCATTTTTATCAGTTCTAGAAGGTTTTTGTCATCGTCTACTACTAATATGTTATTTGCCGAAGACACAGTATTTTCCTATTTCTCGAGATCTTTCTTCTTTTTTTCGATCTCTATATCTACCCGTTTCATTTTTTCTATAACCTGGAGTACCTCTATCCATAACGATGCCTCATCAATCAGGGGGCTTTCCGGAAATTCGTCTATCATTTTTTTAAAGAAAGTGATCGATTTCTTATAATCTCGTTGAGGATTTTTATGGTGAGCGTATATCAACCCGATATTAAAAAGCGCCCTGTCACCGGGAGAATCATGGGGATACATGGATACAACCTTCTGATATTCCATGAGGGATTGGGAAATGTTGCCGTTATAGAGAAATGTGTTGGATGTGTTGACACGGTCTTTTTGTTCGAATATCTCTATTCTCTCTTCTAATCTTTTCTTTTCCTTTACTAATGAGATATTAAACTGTTTGCCTTTTTCTATAACCTGGAGGGCATCTATCCATACCGTTGCATCCACAACGAGAGAGCTTTTCGGAAATTCATCTATCATTCTTTTAAAGAACGTGATGGATTTTTCATAATCTTTGTGAGAGTTTTCAGGGTGCGCGTATATCAAACCGATGTTAAAAAGAGCCCTGTCAGCGGGAGGCTCATGGGGGGAGAGGGAGATGACCTTCTGATATTCCTTGAGGGATTGATCGGTATCACCCTGGGACAGTATCCTGTCACCCATATGCATGTGGTCTGCAATCTCTGTCCGTTTCTCAAAATTGCTCAGAGTGGTGCAACTGCAAAGTGTAATGACGATTACAATGGCAACGCAAAGGTGAAGGTACTTCCTTCTCCGATTTTGCTTTCTACCCATACGGTGCCTCCATGAGCATCTATAATGTTTTTGACAATAGCGAGTCCCAACCCGGTTCCCCGTACCTGGTTTGAATCGGCAGGATGCACCTGATGGTATTTGTCAAAGACTTTTTCCATATCCTCCCGAGATATGCCGGGGCCAGTATCTGATACGGAAATTTCTACATATTTTTCGCCTGCTCTGGCTGATATTATAACACAACCACCACGATGAGTAAACTTGATGGCATTTACGACCAGGTTCCTCAATGCATGGCTTATTTTTTCCGCATCTATGTTTATAGGTGGAAGTTCACCGGCAATCTTTTCTTCAATGGATATATCTTTGGTCTGAGCCATGGATTCCATCTCGATAATGATATTCTTGATTAGTGGAGAAATAAGCGATCGTATGTAATTATACGGCATCATGCCGGCTTCCATCTTGGATAAATCCAACAAAGAGTTGACCTGATCGATCATGCGTTTGTCTTCCTGAAGAATAATGCTCAGAAGCTTTTTCTGTTTGATGGTAACTTTACCCCCTACACCGTCCAGAAGCAGGGTTGCTCCCTCTTTAATGGATGTTAGAGGCGTTCGAAGTTCATGTGACATGACAGACAGAAAATCCGTTTTCATTTTATCCACTTCTTTGAGCTTCAGACACATAAGATTAAGTGCATCCGCAAGCTCCTTGATTTCAGGTGGAGAAGTAATATGTATCCCGCCTTCAAAGTTGCCCCCCGCAATTTCATGTGTTTTTTTCTTCATAAGAGAGAGAGGCTTTATAATGCTTATAGTTACAATAACAGGGATAATTACGCCGAGGATAAAAATAGCTCCTATCATAACGAGAGAGGCAGAGCGTGAGTCATCAACAGCTTTATTAAGTATTCTGATCTTGCTGTACGTGCTTTCTTGAGTATACTCTTTGAGTTGTCTGAGTACGTCAATCAGCTTGCCCAGATTATCTTCTTTCCTCTCCTTGTAGCGTTTCTGGTTATACGTTTGATTAGTTTTTATATATTCTATCTCTTCAAGAAACAGAAATTGGTATTGTTTGTAATACCGTTCTGCTTTTTTAAGCAGGCCTTTTGTCTGATCATCGCCGAGTTTCACCGCCTCTTTGAAATTCTTGTCGAAGGTATCCCTGGCCACATGGAATTGATCAAAAAGGGCTGGGTCCTTCGTAAGAATGCCTTTTTCTCCATAACGCATCTGTGAAAACAGTGAATCAGTCAACATTTTTTGAATGTCAATGATTCGATTGTCAATCTTCAGGATGGAGTTAGTGATCCGGTTCAGTCTTCCAAACTGGTAAATGGCAAACAGGTTTATGGCTGCGACGGCAGAAAATATGATAATATATATGATAATTAATCGTGAAAAGATAGTAAGCTTCATTACATTAATCAGTTACCTGTATCGGAAGGTACTCTCGATGATTCCATCAGGCGTCTTCAAACCGGTTGAGATCAAGGTTTTTTCTGACCTTGTTTGGATCAAATATCCGACCGTTCATCGCGACATATACACCCGGCGGCAGCAACTGAACAGCAGCTATGGCGCATCCGATATTGAATTCCGCGTCGCTTGATCTGAAACGTGCCGGTTCCATTGATCCGGTAAGCACTATCACCTTATCGGGCAACGATTGCAGTCTTTGAGCGGTCTGTATCATTGTGTCGGTTCCGTGTGTTATAACAATGTGCCGGCATTTTTCTTTTGCCACCCTGCTGAGGATTGTTTGTCGTTCCTCCTCGGTTATGTCCAAACTGTCTTTCTTCAAGATAGATTCGCATTCATATTCAAAACAGACATTTGCCCATTTTAAAATCTCTAAGAGCAGAGAATTCCCCACCTGGTAATCATTTTTTTTGTCAAAATACACCTTGTCTATTGTGCCACCGATTGTGAAAAATTTAATCTTCATTATTTGCACCCGGACGATTATTTCTATGGGACATAATAACAGGTAGCCCTATTTGTCAAGCCGAAAGGTTTCCGCAGTCAATGCAAAAAAGGCGTCCCATCTGCAAGAGGACGCCTTTTGTTGGTTTATATCACCTCGGAATATTTACTTGTTCTGGAGATCAATGGCCATCTGTACGATAACAGAGACTTTGTCGTCCGGAACGCGACCACGCACTATCGCTTGGCATATCCCATTTTTATCCAGGAGTATCGCGTTTGCGCTGTCTGTCTTGAGACCCCAGGCATTTCTCAACGATGCGTCGTAATCAAAAAGTACGATGGCGTTATATTTTTTTGCCTTTGCTGCTCCTAATGACTTAATAAGAAAATCCGGCTTCCAAGTTGCTTTGCAGTCAACAATTCCCATTCCGGCATAGTCTGCTTCTCTAAGGAGTCCGTCATCTTTTGCTTTTTTCATGGCATCGGTAAAATGCTCATTCATGTCTTTTTCATCCGGGTCGACATAATTGATCAGAAGTACTTTGCCTGCCCAGTTTTGCATCGTGAATGCCTTGCCGTCCCCATCTGTGAATGACCAATCAGAAGCCTTATCCCCCACCTTTAAATCGCCTGCTGTCGCACCTGAAACTGTCCATAATAAAACCAGTAAAACCACAAAAAGCACCTTTTTCATTTTTAGACCCTCCCTCTAGGTTTATGATGTTATATGCTTTATACGACTATAGGTTAATGGATGCTACGTGTCAATAAGTTTTACTATGGCCTGTCAACCTTTCTTCAGTACATGATCCTGAAATTCTCAAACCTGCCCGTGGGCGGTTCTTCCACGATCTCTACTCCTCTCACGTGGGCGAGACGCGGGCCCTTTCTGCACCAGTCCAGCATCTTTTCGATAGCGCTCTCTCCGCCTTCGAATACGGCTTCGACCCTGTTATCACATAAATTTCTTACCCAGCCACTGAGACCTAACCCCGACGCCTGCTTCTGCGTTTCTGCCCTGAAAAAGACCCCCTGGACACGCCCGGTGACGAAGATATGAACCCTTCGCGAGGTTGAGTTGCCGGAGTCTTGTCCCGACTGGTTTGTATTAGAATCACGGCAATTTCTCATAATAATAAATTTTCCTGATTCCTGCTTTCCTGTTTTCTGTCAATGGCCTGTCCTGTAATTTTAAGAAATTCTTTTTCATCAAGAACAGGTATATCCAGGCTCTGTGCCTTATCCAGTTTGGAACCGGGGGAAATGCCGACGACAACGTAATCAGTATTCTTTGTTACAGATGACGTGACATTTCCTCCCAGAGACTCGATAAGTTCCTTTGCACTGTTTCTCGAAAATCTTTGGAGAGTTCCCGTAAGGACAAAGGTTTTTCCGGAAAGACCACCCGTCATTGCATGGCCTTCTACCGGTTTGACTTCGGCTTTCTTGAGCCTATCTATAGTCCGGAGATTGGACGGTTCCTTGAAAAACGCTGCAATACTACCGGCAATAATACGTCCTATCCCCTTTATGGCCGCCAACTCTTCCTCGCTCGTATTTATTATATTGTCCAGTGTCCCAAACATTCGCGCGAGTACCTTTGAGACATGCTCGCCCGTATGCCTGATGCCCAAGGCGAATATAAATTTATCCAGGGGAGGTGACTTGGATTTTTCCAGTGAGAATAATAGATTGCGAGCGGATATATCGCCCATCCTCTCAAGATCCGCCAAGTTATTATTGGTGAGATAGTAGAGATCGGCGGGGTCATTGATGATTCCACGTTCATACATTTGAGATATCAACTTTTCTCCAAGACCTTCTATGTCCATACCACCCCGGGAGACGAAGTGTTTTATGTTTTCCCTGATCTGTGCCGGGCAATCAAGGTTGATGCATCGGTGCGCTGCCTCGCCTTCGAGACGAACGATCCCCGATCCGCAT
>JAFGQD010000054.1 GCA_016935875.1 Deltaproteobacteria bacterium | reverse complement strand
TGCATCCATCCCTTACATATCCTCCTTTATGAGTTCCCTTATGCTGTTCAGTTGAGCTCGAACGCTGCCATCGTACAGGGTATCTCCTACCCCTATAACAACACCACCCAGCAGTGATGGATCTTCGTCAACAACCATCTCAACGTTCTTTCCGGTCATGCCTTCCATCTGTTCCTTGATCCTCGCGGACAGCTTGCTTGACAGCGGGAATGCCGTTTTTACGTCAACCCGTACATTGTTCAAGACATCATCCATATATTTCCGATAACATTCTTCAATCTGTTCGAGGGCATCTATCCTTCTCTTATCCACCAGCAGCTTCAGAAAATTCGATGTAATGCTCGACATCTTAACCTTTTCCAGGATGTCTCTCATAACGGCCACCTTATCGGAGCTGTCGAATACGGGATTGGCAAAGAATTCCGCCAAGTCCGCACTCTGTTCCAACAGGGAGGAGAATCCCTTCAGTTCGTCATATATGGCCTCTATCGTATCTTCTTCTCGCGCGATATCAAACAGGGCTCTGGCATACCTTTTCGCAATATCGGTTCCAATCAATTTCGGTTCACCATCCTATCTAAGAAATCGTTAACCATATTCTCGTGATCTTTTTTTTCGATATTCTTCTTCAAGATCTCTTCTGCCATAGTAACGGAAAGCTCTGTGGCTTCCATCCTGAGTTGATTAAGGACCCTTTTAAACTCCTGATCCATCCCGGACTTCGAATCTTGCTTTATTTTCTCAGCTGTCCTCTTCGCCTCTTCTATAATCTTTTCTTTCTCGGCAAGTCCCTGTGCCTTTATCATATCAGCGATATCCTGTATCTCCGCCGTAGCCTTATCCAACCGGTCAGAATGTTCCTTGAGCCTCTTTTCCGCCTTCTCTTTTGCTGTCACGGCCTCTTCCAGTGAAGCCTTGATGGATTCGCGACCACCAATAAAGAAATTCCTGACAGCTTTGGCGGAAAGTTTGTAAAGAACAGCGGCCAATACGGTAAAGTTGAGAATTCTCCACCACAGGTTGCTCATACTACCCTCGGCTGATTCTCCACCTCCCGATGCATAAGCAACCGCGGGAATCAGGGTAAAAACCAAAACAGTAAAAAGAAATCGTTTCATTGAACACCCCTTCCCAGCACTTTTTCAGAAATATCGCCAGCTATCGTTCGGGCTTGATCCCGCAGAGCTCCCCTGGCTTCATCCGCTTCTTTTTGCATAGTAGCCTTAAAGCCTTCCATCTTTTTCGAGATCTCATCCCTTACTTTCCCGATTATCTCTTTGCTCTGCTCGGTTCCCTCTTCCTTGATCACGTTTCTCTGAACCGCAGCCTCCGCCCTTGCCTGGCGTATCTTCTCCTCGTACTGGGCCAACTTCCGGTCGATTGTTTCATCGAGAGATCGTACTTCATCCTTCGACTCTTCTATCTTTTTATTTCTTTTTTCGAAGATTTTTAAGACAGGTTTGTAAAGGAAAAAATTGAGTATAAGGATTAACAAGAGGAAATTGGCCATCTGGATCCAGACTGTATAATTCAGCTCTACCATGAATATCCACCACTCCTTGAATTACGTACTATATGAGAAATGTCTGAAGAGTAAAAGCACTTTGGGAAAGGAAAGTCTCTATTGAGGTCCTTGCCGAAAATCGCAAAGTACTAACCATAACTCAATGACCTTGTCAAGTATTTTTTGACCGTCAGTCATAAAAAATCCCTGATTCTTCTTTTGCTGAAGATATGTGATATAGCCATATAAAGGTCTGCCATCCCGACGTGACGGGACAATAGTGGGAAGAGCTCAGTTGGTCAGGCATCAAATATCGATCTGCGTTTTCACTGTATGGACGGGGAAAGTTGTAACATCCCTTTGCATTTACGGGCGCATATAGGTGTCCATACCCATCTGTCATGTCACGTGAAGCTCCCCTTTATTCATCTGTTTCAGCTACGGCATATTCACCCTTATTCGTACCCGACATCTGGCATGCGCCATCGATTTTTGCGCCCTCTTTCACTACAAGATTCGATGTCTTCATGTTGCCCAGGAGTCTGCCTGTAGATGAAATCTCTGTCTTTTCCCTGATATCGAGATTACCCCTCACTTCACCGGAGATAACGATACTGTCAACCGCGATATCCGCCTCGACATAGGCGCCTTCTCCTATGATCAATGTCCCGTTTCCCAAGGCCTCACCCTTGAACTCGCCATCGATTCTCACCAGACCATTCAGGACAAGTTTTCCATTGAACTCAGCGCCTTTGCCTAAAAAGGCCTTTATTTCCCCATCGTTGTCTTTCTTTCTGTTCATCATTCGAGATCTCCTCTCCGCGTCCCTCCACACATGGGTGTCTGCGGGATTCGTAAAACTGTCATGGTTGAAGAATAAATCTCCTCATACTCACATTCATCAGCAAACCCGCCCCTATCATCAGAATCATCATTGAAGACCCCCCATAACTGAAAAAAGGGAGGGGTATTCCCACAACAGGGAATATGCCAACAACCATGCCGACATTTATAAATATACCCCAGAAGACAAATATTGTCACTCCAAAGGCGAGCAATGCCCCGGGCAAATCTCTGGAATATCGTGTGATTTTGAAACCCCACAGTATCAACATAAGAAATATAAACATCAGGGCGAATACCCCTCCAAATCCCCATTCTTCGGCAAAAACGGAAAATGCAAAGTCCGTCTGTTGCTCAGGCAAGAATCTCAGCTGTGTCTGAGTTCCTTTCAGGAATCCCTTTCCCCAGATGCCGCCGGACCCGATTGCGATTATGGATTGTATGATATGATACCCTGCTCCGAGGGGATCCCTTTCAGGATTCAGAAAGGTAAGTATCCTTTCTCTCTGATAATCCTTAAGAAAAAACCAGCATAGCGGGGCTAATATCAAACCGCCCAGTGTAAAGTATATAAGAAACTTCCTGCCGACCCCGACAAAAACCGCCATGGAAAGAAACAGAATCATCAGAAACATTGCCGTACCCAGATCCGGCTGCCTTGCTATCATAAAAAAGGGTATTCCGACGATTGTCAGGAGGACCACAAGATTACCAAAACGATACTCTCTCTCCATATTATCATCAAAGTACCGTGCCAGGACAATGATAATTGCCAGCTTCATCAATTCCGACGGCTGAAAGGAAAATCCATACAGAAGCAGCCATCTCTGTGAACCGTGGGTAATATTCCCATAAAAAAAAACCAGCAAAAGAAGAGAGAGTGAAACCACGTAAATCAGATAGGCATGTCGTATGATAATATGATAATCGATGCTGAAGGTGATGACCATCACAACAAGTCCCAGCAGGATCCAGGACATCTGTTTTGTGTAGAAAGGTTCTCCCCCCGCGTTCAGGTTATAACCGGCGCTATAGAGATTCAAAATGCCTATGCCGCTTATCAGAAGCACCAGCCCCAGAAGGACCCAGTCAAAATTGGCAAACAACCTGCGATCAATCTTCACATCTTTTACTCTTTTCGTTTGAGATTAAAATACCCGTCAACGATCCTGCGCGCGATGGGAGCAGACACGGATCCGCCATGTCCACCATGCTCCACAACAACCAGAACCGCTATTACGGGATCTTTGTACGGCACAAAACAGACAAGGAGGGCATGATCTCTGAATCGATACGGTATATCATCACTTTCATTCTCCTGCAGGCTTATAACCTGTGCCGTACCCGTCTTCCCGCACACATCCTTTTCCTCTCTCTTTAATATCCCTCCCGTTCCGTGGGGTTCATTAACCGCACCCCACAGGGCATACTTCAATACATCGATATGTTTTTTGCTGACAGGGAGATTTCTCTCTATTTCAGGAGGGAAATCTCTTACCACCTGCCCGTTTACTGTCTCAATCCTCTTGATAAGCCGAGGTTTATAAAGAATGCCACCATTGGCTATGGCGCAATAGGCCCGAAGGAGCTGCACGGGCGTAACGAGGACAAATCCCTGTCCTATGGACAGTGAGGTGGTTTCACCTTTCTGCCAGGGTTCCCCGTATTTTTTCAGTTTCCATTCTTTTGTAGGAATCAATCCTTCTTTTTCTCCCGGAAGAGCTATGCCGGTTGTATATCCAAAACCAAATTTGGCTGCATACTCCGCCATCTTATCAACACCGAGCATCTCCCCCAGATTATAAAAATAGACATCACATGATTCCACTATGGCGCGATGCAGATCTATCGTACCATGGCCACCCTTCTTCCAGCACCTGAAAGTTCTGTCCCCCATCCGGTATGTCCCGTCACAGAATATTTTGGTATTCTCTTTTATCAGACCCTCCTCAAGCGCCGCGGCTGCGACAAGCAGTTTATAGGTGGAGCCGGGAGGGTATTGCCCCGAAACAGCCCTGTTCTGCAGAGGACACAGAGGGTTCGTCGTCAGTTTCTTCCACCTCTCCCCGGATATTCCGCGGTTAAAGAGATTCGGCTCAAAGGACGGCTTGTTTATCAGTGCCATAACGGAGCCAGTGTGCGGGTCCATAACAATCACCGTTCCCGCCTTCTCGTCAAAGGCATCCCAGCAAATCTTCTGAAGATCGGCATCAATGGTAAGGAGAACATTATGACCTGAAACAGACTTGGTCTTTCCCAGCACATTGAGTCTTCTTCCGGCAGCATCTACCTCTGTCTGCTCTCCCCCTCTTTCACCCTTGAGATATCCATCCAGATATTTCTCGATTCCATACTTTCCGACTATATCATCTGACCTGTAACCGGAGTAAGCATCCCCACCCAACTCGGAGGTGCTTATGTCTCCGACATACCCAAGGATGTGGGCCATCGTCTCTCCATGTATATATTCCCTTACAGGGACAACATCGACTACCACGCCCGGCAGATCCATAGAGTTCGTTTCCACTATGGCCAGTTTATCCCTCCCTATATTTCTGCCGATCCTGACAGGAACAAAAGGCCTGCCTGATTTCAAAGAAACGTTCTCACAGAATATCGCGTCCGGCCCCCAACCGCAGAGACGTGCCAGCGTATTCATAACATCTTCTATATTCTTTGCAGCCTCCGGAATGATAGATATATCAAAAGAGGATTGATTGTCCACCAGGATATTCCCGTGGGTGTCCATGATCAATCCCCTGAGGGGTTTTATTTCATGGATGCGAATTCGGTTGTTCTCGGACCGCTGTCTCAGATTATCTCCCTTAACAACCTGGAGATACCAAAGCCTGGAGATCAGGATGAAAAAGGCAAGAAGCACCAGCCATTTAATCAATCGAATTTTTTCCCTGAATTCTCCCGGATCATAGTTAGTCAGACGATCTTGATTCCCAAACATTCAGCAAACCCTCAAGACGATAAAACAGGATAAAAAAGGCAGGCGCGGATACACAGGTAACTACAGCCTGGAGAAACGAGACATTCAGTATATCATAAAACACATTGATACCGTACAAGACCTCATACATCAATACTATTAAAAGCTTCCCGAGGAGGGCACAGAGGAACGTGAAGCCAACGGTGAAGATCACACCCCCGGCATATACCTTGAGTGAAACCGCTTTCGAGATCAAAAATATCAGCATGTAATTGAGCACAAAGAAACCCGGGACAACACCCGTAATACAATCCAGGAAAAATCCGATGATAAAAGACAATATCCCGCCCCTCACAACACTCAGGTATAGGCCCGCATATACAACCAATATCAATGATATCTCCAGTCCCGCCTTTCCGAAGAAAAGTACGTCAAAAATGGTTACCTGAAGGGTAAGCACAAACAGTGTAAAAACCGGCAACAGAAGATAATATATCATCTATCGTCTCCCGCTCTTTTCAATATAACCAGGACCTCTTCGAGTCTGGTAATATCGAGCACAGGGGACACTCTGATTCTCTGGAACAACCCGGTCTCTTCCTTATCAACCGAGACAACCTTTCCGAGAACCAGCCCCTTGGGAAAAACTCCGGCAAGACCGGAAGATATTACCGTGTCTCCCGTTTTTACATTTTCGGATCTCTGGACGTACTTCAATTCACATCCGGTTCTGCCATAACCCTGGAGCACCCCCTGACACCTGTTTCTCTGGACAAGGGCATCAATATTACTGTTATAATCCACAAGGAGAAGGACCTTTGATGTATTCCACGAAACCTCTATTATTTTACCGGCTACACCCCCCGCAGTTATCACAGGAAAGCCGGCCTCTATCCCATCAGCAGTTCCCCTGTCTATCAACACCGTTCTGAACACAGAGAGCCTGTTTCTTCCTACTACTCGGGCGGCAACTGTCGGGAACTCCACATCATGCTTTATGTTAATGAGTTTTCTCAGTCTTACACATTCAAGGGACATTTCACGATAATCATTTACCTCTTTCATCAGAGACGCAACTCTTGCATTCAGTTCCTTGTTCTCTCTTTCCACCCCCACCAGCAGAACATATCGTTCCCATGCCCCACCGATGGAGCTGAATGCCGAATTGACTGCATACTCCAGAGGTACAACCATTTCCAATACTATCTTTTTGAAGAAGCCTGGTTTCCCCGGTGATTTGAAATTCAGGGAAAAGAGTATGAGGGAAATAACGACAAGGACAAGAGCTGCAATAATCGTGGGATATCTTTTAGGAGATGTCATCTCTTATCCTAAGCGGTAAAACCGCAGCCCGAATGCCTCGAAGGGGGCTATCAGACACGAAAGGAAAACAGAAAAGAAAGAAGGGAGGAATAACGTTCAATTTTGGGCCTTCGCAGTCTTCGGACCTTCGTGGTTGGATTTTTGTTTTTCCGCCTTTGAGGCGTCGCCGAGGATAAAGGCCCTCCATACCGGTATCCATGAGATCAGCAGATGAAGAATACCCCGACGTATCGGGGAATACGGGGATCCTGATAATTCTGAGTCGTTGATCGCTATAGCTGGATGGTTACCTCTTTCAGTATATCCAGTTCATCGAGGGCCTTGCCGGCACCTCTGGCCACCGCTGAGAGAGGATCGTCTGCTATCGTTACGGGCAGCCCGGTTTCTTCCCTGAGGAGCACGTCCAGATTTTTCAGGAGTGCGCCACCTCCGGCTAACACGATACCCCTGTCAACGATATCGCCTGCCAGCTCCGGCGGAGCATTCTCCAGGGCGTCTCTTATGGCATTAATGATGACACCCACCGGCTCCGCCAGCGCATCCATCACTTCTTCAGAATTTATCTCAACAATCTTGGGAATACCCGATATAAGATCTCGGCCCTTGACGTCCACTGTTTTTATCTCGTTCTCCGGATATGCACACCCGATGGTTGTCTTGATCATTTCTCCCGTTCTTTCGCCTATAAGGAGACTGTACTTTCTTTTCATATACTGTACGATAGCGTTATCCATCTTGTCTCCCGCTACCCTGACGGATTTTGAATAGACAATACCTGCCAGCGAAATTACCGCAACCTCCGTCGTCCCCCCGCCTATATCAACAACCATGGAACTCACCGGCTCCGTTATGGGAAGACCGGCCCCTATCGCCGCAGCCATAGGTTCTTCGATAAGATAGACCTCTCTCGCCCCGGCCGACTCTGCGGTTTCCTTTACCGCCCTCCTTTCAACCGGCGTAATACCCGAAGGGATGGATATGATGATTCTGGGACGAACGAAGGTCCTTCTATTGTGAACACGAAGGATAAAGTGGCGTAACATGGCTTCCGTAATCTCGAAATCAGCGATCACGCCGTCTTTCATGGGCCTTATAGCGACAATGTTTCCGGGTGTCTTGCCCAGCATCCTCTTCGCATCAGATCCCACGGCGAGGATCTTCTTCGTTCCCCTTAAATCCCTGTGCACGGCGACAACCGAGGGCTCATTCAGAACAATCCCCTTCCCCCTCACATAAACCAGCGTGTTCGCCGTCCCCAGATCAATGGCCAGATCGTTCGATATTAAACCCAGAATATAATCAAATAACAAGTTTCCACTCTCCCTCTATTTATCATGATCGGCCTTTTCCTATACAGTATTTCAACAACCTAATCAATTAAAAATATGTCCTGACGCCAACGGGGACCGATTTGTAGGAAGTCTGTCAAAGTCAGACTGGACGTGCCGCGCGCTTCAAATGCCGGCTGTTTGCCTTCCTTCAAAAAATCATTGCATTTTAGGGGCTAGTATACTACTAATGCCACTCAGTTACATTGACGATTTTGCAGCAAGTCAAGACCGGACGGCAAAGCGATACCGACACGTCGGAACTCACAAAGCCACCAAAATTGAAAGGTAGAACGTTAAGATATGCTTCAATTAATGCGGAAACATGCCAGAAACTGGCTCATGAAGGTCGTGCTGGGTATCATTGTTGTTGTTTTTGTCTTCTATTTCGGATCCATGCGGGGAAGACAGCAGACCGAGACCATTGCACAGATCGACGGATCACGGATAGCTTACGCAGCATTCAGAACGGAGTATCAGAACCTGCTGGACTTCTATCGACAGCGATATGGCGACAACCTTACCGATGATCTGCTGAAAAAAATGAATCCGAAGCAACAGGCGTTTGACAATCTTATCAATCGAGCGATAATCCTGTCAAAGGCCGATGATCTGAAACTGGATGTAAGCGACGATGAACTGAAGGCATCCATTATTTCCTATCCGGCCTTCCAGAGAAATGGCGTCTTCGACAATAACCTGTACCAGAGAGCCCTTCGGTCTCAGCGGATGACCCCGGAGGATTTTGAGGCCCTTCAGAGAAGGGCGTTAAAGACAGGAAAACTGGAAAGGCTTATCAAGGAGTCGGCAAAGGTATCAGATAAAGAAGTCCGCGACATCTACAATACGCAGAGCAGAAAGATCAATGTAAACTTCATAGCGGTAGCCTCGGATAATCTCAAGGTCAAAGGACAGCCCTCCGAAGAAGATCTTGCAAGGTATCTGAAAGAACATGGTGAGGAGTTCCGGATACCTCAAGGCGCAGTGATCGAGTACATTGCCTTCAAGGGAGAATCTTTCGCCGACGCTGCGAATATATCGGAAGAAGAGATAAAGGAATATTACGACTACCACACAGGCGAGTTCGAAGATAACGGAAAGACAAAACCCCTGTCGGAAGTAAGGAGTACTATTGTCTCCGCATTGAAATCAATCAAGGGTATGGACGCGGCCTTTGAAGAGGCAAAGAAGACACACGATACGATCTACCAAGAGGAAAACTTTGAAGAGTATGCAGGGAAGAAGGGGCTCACTATAGAGACATCGGAACTTTTCCGAGATACACCCCCCCCCGGTCAATTAGCCGGCATTCAGGGTCTGTCTGAATATGTATTCAATCTGGAAGAGGGTGATCTGGGGCGCGTCTTTTCCGACAGCAGCGGACACTATATATTCAAACTTGTATCACTGAAACCTTCTTATATCCCCGATCTCAAGGAAGTCGTAAAAAAGGTTCAAAAAAATTATACAGAAACTGAATCCATAAAGTTAAGCAAGAAGAAAGCGGAAGAGATGCTTGGCCGTCTGAAAAATGGAACGGATATGGTAAAGCTCTCCAAAGATACCGGTCTGGAATTATCGGAAACCGGTTTATTTCTGCCGGGTCCCGACATACCGAAGATCGGCTACTCTCAGGAACTGCAAGAAGCTCTCATCAAGATATCCGAGAAAGCGCCCCTCCCCGATACCGTATTCTTCGTCGATGGGAAGCATATTATAGTTAAGTTTAAAGAAGAAGGCACATTGGACGAAAAAGAATGGGAAGCACAGAAAGACTCAATAAAAGATTATCTCCTCAGGATGAAGGAAGAAAGATACCTCATGTCATGGCTGGAGGGGTCACGCGCGAACATGATCAGCAAAGGGAAACTGAAGATACTAAAGAACGTGGGAGATCTGTAACGAATGACTACGAAGAAGACTATTGCCGCAATGCTCCTCTGCGTAATGCTTATACTCCTTTCACAGGCATCCATCGCCGCCGAAAGGACATATCGCCTGAATGTTTCCGGATGCTGGGGATGATCAGGCAGGGCCAGGATAAGTTCTATCCTGAAGAAGACAGAGGGTGTTCTTGATTTCAAGATGAACTCCACGACATCGACAATTACTGTTACATATGAAGACAGTACAATAGCCTTGGAAGAGATCGTGGAGGAGATAAGGAAAAGAAAGTTTCAGATAAACGAGCAAACCGAAGTGCAGGTCCCGGAAGGAAAACCCTCGGAAGAAATCGATTCCGGAGCAACACCTCCCACACCCCCCGCGGGATAGCTCCGACTCATCGGGATTCATATCGGGATCTTTCTGTCATTGAATGTGCCTGACCTCTGGAATTCATTGTCTCACCGCCGACCTTCCCGCAAGCCAGCCGGTGGAGAACGCGGCCTGGAGATTATAGCCTCCGGTATCGGCATCTATATCCATCATTTCACCCGCGAAATAGAGTCCGTCGACAAGGCGTGATGCCATTGTGCGGGGATCTATTTCCTCCGTATGTATCCCGCCTGCGGTGATGATGGCCTCGGATAGAGGACGGGTTCCGCTTACCTCCAGGCGAAAGTCTTTGAGCCATGCCCGCAGACGCCCCCGCTCCCGCGCGGTTATCTGATGGCCCCTCCTGTCAGGGGGGATTTCTGTAAGCTCCATACAGACAGGTATCAGTTTACCGGGCAGCAGGCCTTCGAGCAGCGTCTGAAACATGCGTTTTCCGTGGGCGTCAAGATCGCGCAGCAACCTTTCATCCAGTTTGTGTTCATCCAGTGCAGGTTTCAGGTCAATGGAGACGGTCACCCTGCCGCCCAGATTCAACGCGTCCGTTACCCTGCCGCTGAGGGAAAGGATGACCGGGCCGGAAAGACCGAAATGTGTGAAGAGCATCTCTCCAAACGCCTCATCCTTTTTTCTGCCGTCAATCAAGATACTGACGTTCACGTTGCGCATGCTCAGGCCCTGCAGACGCGGCGCCACATCACCCTCAGTCTCCAGGGGAATCAGCGCGGGACGAACCGGCACGATGGAATGTCCTGCCGATTGTGCCAGACGGTATCCATCGCCGGTTGAACCGGTGGCGGGATACGATACGCCCCCTGTCGCGATAATCACGGCTCCGGCGAGGTATCTCTTTCCCATTACATCACGCACACCGCAAACCTTCCGTCCTTCGATAAGCAGGCCGTCCACGGTTACTTCCTGCCGCACCTTCACTCCCTGTCTTCTCATCCATCCCGTCAGCGCATCCACCACGTCCCGTGCCTGTCCGCTCGCAGGGAATACGCGTCCTCCTCGTTCGACAACGATAGGGACACCCAGCTCTTCAAAAAACGTCACAAGGTCTTCATTCGAAAAACGATGAAAGGCCTGCCGGAGAAAGATCCCGTTGGACCCGAAGTGCGAAATAAATTCCGGAAGAGAAGCCACATTGGTGAGGTTGCACCGACCCTTGCCCGTGATGCCGAGCTTGCGTCCGGGACGGTGCATCTTCTCAAGCAGCAGCGTCTCCGCACCCGTCCCGGCGGCCTGCCCGGATGCCATCATCCCGGATGCCCCGCCGCCGACTACAATAACCGTACGCTTTTCCATCTCAGACCATTTTTCAGACCATTATGTTGAGGGGCTCAATAAAGGCCGGGTCTTCCTTCTCCATGATCTCAATGATATGCTTGTGCAGTCTCTTCTTATGCTGCTCGAACACCGCCCTCTTCTTGGTGAAGGTCCTCGCGAACGCAATCGCGTCCTGGAGGAGGGCCTCTTCGTTTTCGGACGCCTTCACGATAACATGACTTTCCTCCAGTTCCTTCGCGGTCGCCCTCTTCCCGCTGTACACAAGCTCTTCAAGCTTATAGTATGGGATCGCTTTTTTTATGATAGCAAGCATCGCCGGCATAAAGGGGATGTTTATATCCACCTCCGGGAAACAGAAATATCCCCTGTCGGCCTTCATAAATCTGAAATCACAGGCACAGGCCATGATACTTCCATCTCCAAAGGCATGCCCGTTCATGGACGCGATAACAGGCATCGGAAAATACAGGATTCGTGTAAATATCCTGTTCAGACCATATAAAAAATCCTTGATCGCCTGAGTGTCCTTATTATTCATGGTGTTCATCATCCATACAACATCGATACCCTGCGACCAGTTTTTTGTATCGCTTGAGGTGATAACCACGGATGAGATTGTCTCGTCATTCTCGATCTCGTCAAAGATGTCCAGAATAGCCCTGATAAAGTCAGGGTTGTGCCGGTTCTCGCCGTTGTTCATAGTCATGACCGCAACCGTCCCATCCTTCTTCCATTCTACAATCGCCATATCTCCCTCCTCCTTGCTATTTTTTTATCGCCCAGCGCCGTCCTACGATACAAGCCCTGAATGCGCCGATATTGGTAAACTGACCCGGTCGATCCATAATCGCGCCCTTTTCACTTTCATCCCGATCATGTCAGATGGTGGCCCAGACCCGGGAGAAACTCAATGCGCCTCATCCCAGTTTCTTCCGGAAGCGATCTCCACCTTCAGTGGTACTTTCAGGGTTATCACCTTTTCCATTTCCCGTTTGACAAGGCTCATAATCTCCTCCTTTTCCTGCACGGGAACTTCGAAAACCAATTCATCGTGTACCTGCATGATCATAGATGCGGACAGATTCTTCTCCTTCATCCTCCCCGCGATATTCAGCATTGCCACCTTGATCAGATCGGCCGCCGTCCCCTGTATGGGGGTGTTGATGGCCATCCTCTCCGCAAACTGACGGACCTGTACATTCCCGCTGTTGATCTCCGGTATGTATCGCCGCCTGTTCAGAAGCGTGGTGACGAACCCGTTTTCTCCGGCCCGTATCAGGATATCATCTATGAACCTGCGAACACCGGAGAATCTTGAAAAATATTCATCTATGTACTCTTTCGCGCGCTTCTGGCTTATCCCCAGTTCTCTGGCAAGGCCGAAGGGACTCATTCCGTAAATGACACCGAAGTTTATCACCTTCGCCTGCCGGCGCATCTCCTCGCTGACCATCCCGGGAAACACGCCGAATATGTCGGAGGCCGTCTTTGTATGTACATCGTCGCCGGATTCAAAGGCACTCATAAGCAGTTCATCTCCGGAGAGGTGCGCCAGAATACGAAGCTCTATCTGAGAGTAATCAGCCGACACGAGTTCGCAGCCTTCTGGCGCTATGAAGGCCTGCCGTATCCTCTTCCCCTCGTCCGTCCGTATCGGTATGTTCTGGAGATTGGGATTGCTGCTGGAGAGTCTCCCTGTGGCCGTCACCGTCTGATTATACGACGTATGTACTCTCCCCGTCTCCGGATTGACAAGCAGGGGCAGGGCATCGACATACGTCGATTTTAGTTTTGCCAGGCTGCGGTACACCAGTATCTGGGCCGGGAGTTCATACGATCTCGCGAGATTCGTCAACACATCCACATCCGTCGAGTAGCCCGCCTTTGTTTTCCTCCCCCGGGGGAGGGCGAGCCTGTCGAACAGTATGGTCTGCATCTGTTTCGGAGAATTGATATTGAACTGTTCGCCCGCAAGACGGTATATCTTCTCCTCGGAGACATCGAGCAGTTCTCCAAGCTGGTGTGACATCTTAT
>JAFGQD010000053.1 GCA_016935875.1 Deltaproteobacteria bacterium | reverse complement strand
CTAAATAGTCTTATGAAAAGTATAGTGGTTCTTGTCCATAAAGTATGAGTATAACCATCATCAAACTTTAAAAAACTATAGCTGTTTACCTGATAAACAGTAGATAAAGTATTAGATGGATGGTTATACCAGGCTTGCTCGGATATTTGCCATGCGCGGTATCTTTGCAGGCCATTTTTTTGACGGTTTCTTTAGTAACACTCCAGCAACAGCTTGACAGTGACCGCATTTTCTTTTAGACAGTGACGGGCAGCAATCTCCTTCGATTGTTTGAGGGAGGCTGGTTCTTTATCCGGTTTACATTTTTTTCGAGAAATCCAACGGCACTATCTCATTTTACGGTCAAATAAAATCCAAAAAGGGGGTGTGATGATATTAGAAAAAACTGGAAAGATATGCGACGGGCTTTATTCTACAGGGTATCATTTCATGCCTGCTTTCCTCCTGGCAAGCAAAACCCCCGTCCTTTTTGATGCGGGGGTAACGGCTCTTGGGCCTCAATACCTCAAAGACATTACAACACACCTGGGCAATCCTGACAGGTTGGAGTATATTCTGCTTACCCACTCACACTTTGACCACTGCGGGGCCTGTCCTTTTCTCAAAAGAAAGATACAAGGCCTGAAGGTAGCCGCAAGCGCCCGTGCCGCAAAAGTACTCGAAAAACCGAGCGCCGTGGAATTAATCCGCGCACTCAGCGGCACTTTTGAAAAAAATTTCGCAGATGTTATAGGAAATGAGGATGTCTCCTTTACACCCGTAGTGGTTGATTTGATTCTGAAAGATGGTGATGAGCTGGATTACGGTGGCGGATGGAAGGTACAGGTCATTGAGACACCGGGTCATACAAAGGACTCTATATCTTTCTACATACCACGGATAAAGACCTTGATAGCAGGTGAAGCTGTGGGTATCTATAGCAACCATGGAATACAGCCGGAGTTTTCATCAAGCTACATCGACTATATGGCATCTCTCGAAAAACTGGCCGCTTTGGATATAGACATCCTGGTTATGGCTCACGTGCATGTACTGACCGGAGACGACGCCAGGAAACACATTGGAAAATCCATTAAAAGTACGGTGTCGTTCAAGGAGCGCATAGAACAGTATCTCGACATGTTCAGTGGTGACCGGGAAAAAGTCGTTGAAGCCATTTTTCAGGAAGATCATGACGAGACACAACCACTGCGGCAGGACAGAAAATCTTTTTTATTGAATTTGAATGCAAAAGTCAGGGTAATCGCCGAGAAGAAGTAACTTTTATTCTTGCGATAATCAGAATAATCCCTTATAAGGTTCGTGCCCCGGGGCAGCAAGCCACGGGACATTGTACCATATCCCGATACGCCTCGTTATCGGAATCAATTCGACATGCAATGTTTATTGCGCCAAAGGATCTGTTATAAATTGAGTCTCATTGAAAGGAGATTAAAAGAGTGAACATTTTGATTTTTGGACCTAATGGAAGCGGCAAGGGAACTCAGGGTGCGATTGTTCAGAAGAAGTTCGGGGTGGCTCACATCGAGACAGGTGTCATCTTCAGGGAAAACATCTCCAAGGGAACGGAACTGGGCAAGAAGGCAAAGGGATATATCGACAGGGGAGAGCTGGTCCCGGATGAAATCACGGTCCCCATGATACTGAACCGCCTGAAAGAGGACGACTGCAAAGATGGTTGGCTCCTGGACGGCTTTCCGAGGAACCTGGCCCAGGCGGAGGCTCTCTATGAGGCGCTGGAGAAGGAAGGGATCAAGCTGGATTATGTCATCGAGATAGAACTCGACAGGCAGACATCCAAGAATCGGATCATGGGCCGGCGGCTCTGCGCGAACGACAACAACCATCCAAACAATATCTACATCGATGCGATCAAGCCGGCCGAAAAGGACGGAACCTTTGTGTGCCGCGTCTGCGGCGGAGAGCTGAGCGCCCGTGCCGACGATCAAGACGAGGCAGCCATCGGCAAGAGGCACGATATCTACTATGACACCGAGACGGGAACCACCGCCGGCATCAACTATTTCAAGGACCGGGCAGTGGTGATCGGGGTTGACGGTAAGCCCGGAGTCAAAGAGGTCAGCGAAGAACTCCTTGAAAAATTAGGATAGCAAAAATTCGGAGAAAATTGTATAAAAGCCTTCCCACATACAAAAGGGAAGGCTTTTTGCTTATCATGAAAAGTATACGAAATTTCAGCATAATAGCACATATAGATCACGGCAAGTCCACCCTGGCCGACAGGATGATTCAATACTGTGGTGTTGTCGAAGACCGCAACTTCAAGGATCAGATCCTGGACAACATGGACATCGAACGTGAACGAGGCATTACCATAAAAAGCCAGGCTATCACCCTTCCGTACAGGAGCAGAGACGGTAAAGATTATATCCTCAATCTTATCGACACCCCCGGTCACGTGGATTTTTCCTACGAGGTTTCACGGTCACTCGCGTCCTGTGAAGGTGTCCTGCTTCTGATAGACGCCGCTCAGGGTGTTCAGGCACAAACTGTCGCGAATCTATACATGGCCATGGAACACGATCTGGAGATCATCCCCGTGATCAACAAGATTGATCTTCCCTCGGCTGACGTGGACAAGGTAATGGAACAGATAGATTCAGAGCTCGGGCTTGACCCGTACATGAGTCTTCACTGCTCGGCAAAAGAAGGGACTGGGATTGAAGAGATCCTTGAAGCAATTGTACAGAAAATACCGCCACCCAAAGGTGATCCGGAAGCCGAACTGGCCACTACCATTTTCGACGCGCAATATGACCCATTCCGTGGCACTATCATACACTGCCGAGTCTTTGAGGGTACCATACGGGGTGGCGATATAATACGTCTCATGCACGGCAAGACAACTCACAGAGTAGAAGAAGTGGGTTCTTTTCTGCTCCCGCGTCAGAAGCAGGCCAGCCTCTCGGCAGGCGACGTGGGATATATCATTGCCGGGATAAAGACCGTGTCGGATGTCCAGATCGGTGACACGATCACCCTGGACAAACGCCCCCGCAAGGAGCCCCTCCCCGGGTTCAGGGAATCAAAACCCGTTGTATTCGCGTCAATCTATCCCATTGCCTCGGATGATTATGAGGAACTGGCGATTTCTCTCGAAAAATACAAGCTGAATGACGCGTCGTTTGTATACCAGAAAGATTCGTCTATTGCCCTCGGCCAGGGGTTTCGTTGCGGGTTTCTGGGCCTTTTACATCTCGAGATCGTTCAGGAACGGCTGGAGAGGGAGTACGACCTGTCCATCATCCTCTCCGTCCCCAGCGTCAGATACCGCTTTACGTTGAACGACGGCGAGGTACTCTATATAGACAACCCGGCTCATTATCCTGATTCCATGTCGATAGCCAAGAGTGAAGAACCCTACATCCGCGCGACCATGATGTTCCCGGAACGCTACATGGGGGCCGTCATGAAACTGTGCAAGGATAAACGGGGCGAGAAATCAACTCTCAGCTACCCCAGCCCGGGCCGTATCGAACTGATTATAGAGATGCCTCTTGCCGATATCATATACGATTTTTACGACAGCCTGAAATCCATTACGCAGGGATATGGTTCTTTCGATTACGATATACTGGACTACCGGCAGAGCAGTCTTGTCCTTCTGGACATACTGGTCAATGGGGACAGGGTGGATGCTCTCTCTCAGATTGTGTACCGCGGCTCAGCCCGTGCACGCGGCCTTCGCGCGTGTGAACGATTGAAGGAAGAAATCCCGAGACAGATGTTCAAGATAGCGATTCAGGGAGCTATCGGAGGCGAGATAGTTTCGCGCACAACCATATCCCCCTACCGCAAGGATGTGATTGCGAAGTGCTACGGCGGCGATATAACAAGGAAGAGAAAGCTGCTGGAAAAACAGAAAAAGGGGAAGAAGCGAATGAAGATGGTCGGGTCCGTCGCAATCCCTCAGAGCGCCTTTATCGCGATACTGAAATCCGACCCGACACAGTAAGTCATCCTTGCATTTATGATTCCCGGAATCTATATACATATACCTTTCTGCCTGTCCAAATGTGCCTACTGCGATTTTTATTCGATCACATTAATTGAAAAAATCCCCAATTTCATCGAATCTCTCCAGAAAGAGATGGATCTGTATCGTGGCATTTTCGACCGCTTTGACACCCTCTACCTGGGTGGGGGCACCCCTTCCCTCTTTCACTCAGAGCAGTTAGCAGAAATCATTGAAGGTGTCCACAAGCACTTCTTTGTATCTGTCGATGCGGAAGTTACTATTGAGCTAAATCCCGGAGATCTCAGTGCCGGACTGGCAGAGGCTCTCTACAGGGCGGGGATCAATAGGATTAATATCGGCGTACAGTCTTTTGATGATACCACTCTTGTATTTCTTGGGCGCAGGCATTCCTCAACTGAAGCGATATCCGCGATAGAACAGGTTCGCGCTGCGGGGTTCGGCAACATTGGTCTCGACCTCATCTATGGAGTACCCGGGCAGGACATGAAATCGTGGATGGACACACTAAGAAAGGCCCTGTCATTCCGGCCGGAACACCTTTCCTGCTACCAGTTGACCATAGAACCTTCAACACCACTCGGAATGAAATTCAGGGTCGGAGAGATCGATCCCCCTGATGAGGACCTCATGTACGAGTTTTTCATGAGAACATCAGAACTGCTCGAAGCCTCCGGATATACACATTATGAGGTCTCAAACTTCGCG
>JAFGQD010000052.1 GCA_016935875.1 Deltaproteobacteria bacterium | reverse complement strand
TCTATATTGGATCTGACGATCGGGTTGTCGTACATGTTCGTATTCATCGCCGGGCATATCAGGACCGGGGCCTTTGTGGCGGTTATTGTCGTGGAAAGAAGGTCGTCGGCGATACCAGAGGCGATTTTGCCGATGATATTGGCGGTTGCGGGAGCCACAATAAGTATGTCGGCAGATTGCGCCAGAGAAATATGGTGTATGTCCCAGTCGCCGGAGAGGGAAAACATGTCATGGTAAACGGGGTTACCTGAAAGGGTCTGGAGGGTAAGAGGGCCTATGAACCGGGCTGCGTTCCGGGTCATGATGATATTCACCTTCGCTCCCCGTTTTACAAACTCCCGTGTCAACTCCGCGGCTTTGTATGCAGCGATACCGCCGGTTACCCCAAGAACAACATTCTTGTCTTTCAGCATAATGATATCCCTGTATCCCCGGATCAGGCAGAATATATGGGAAAAATAACCTAATTACCCAGGTAAAATAGTGAGCCGGGGCGACTGCAATCATCCGAGACAATGAAGAGAGTCTAAATTTTTCTCTATCCATTCGGTGTAAATTCTGTAATAGTATTTATCACCTGAGTAGTTGCAGAAATATAACAGTTATTATATATAACGTCAACTGTGAAAGGGTTGCCATGAAAGAGAGGATTGGATGAACAAATATCTGAGGTATCTGTTTTTTATTGTTGTAATCGCCCTGGTGGGGGTAGGAATCTGGGCATTCATGATCTATTGTGAGGGAGAAGAGCCGGAGATACTATTAAACCGGGATATCAAGATGATAGGACAGGAAACAAGCTTCGATGTAGTCTGCATTGACCGAAAGAGGGGCCTTCGAACTGTTTCCGTCGATATCTCACAGGATGGGAAGAAATACACATTAAGTTCTTTGAACCTGCCTCAGGGGGAGGTACATAAGGAAACCCTCTCAATCGATGTATTCCCGGAAGATCTGAAGCTCCATGACGGAACCGCCACGATCGACATAACCGTCACTGACCATTCGCTCAGGAAGAACACGAAGGCCATGACATTCGAAGTGGTTATAGATACCATTCCGCCCCAAATATCCCCTGTGAGCTTTTCCAACTATATAAACCCGGGGGGTTCGTGCGTCGTAGTCTACAATCTTTCAGAGAATGTGCCTCAAAGCGGCGTACAGGTCGACAATGATTTCTTTCCCTCATATCCGGTAGCAGCCGCATCGGACACAACACATCGTATATCTTATTTTGCCATCCCCATCATGGATGCCGCAGAAAATAACTTGAAGATAACAATTCTGGCTCAAGACAATGCCGGAAACCGTTCACTCTACTCTGTCCCTTTTCATATCAGGAAGAAAAACTTCCGCAGGGACAGAATGAATATCAGCCAGCGTTTTCTGGAGATGAAGATGCCTGAGTTTCAGCAAAGATATAAAGACTTAAAAGGAACCACCCTGCTCGAAGCTTTCTCGCGCATAAACAGCGAGATGCGAGCGAACAATCAGGAAACCATTCAGACGATCTGCAAAGACACGCGGCCTGAGCAACTCTGGGAGGGAACCTTCCTCCGGATGAAAAATGCTGCTCCCATGGCAACCTTCGGCGACAGGAGAACCTATTACCATGACGGCAAGGAAATAAGTAAAAGCGTACACATGGGAATCGATCTGGCCTCAACGAGAAACGCGCCGGTGGAAGCTTCAAATGGGGGCGTTGTCGTGTTTACGGAATATCTCGGAATCTACGGCAATACAATAATCATAGATCACGGCATGGGGGTCTTCAGCCTCTATGGTCATCTCTCATCGGTAAGCGTAAAAAAGGGACAAGAGGTCAACAGAGGAGAAATAATAGGGCGCACGGGAATAACCGGCATGGCGGGAGGCGATCACCTTCACTTCAGTATGATCGTAGGGGGAAAGTTTGTAAACCCGGTTGAGTGGTGGGATCCACACTGGATAAAGGATAATGTAACGAGAAAGCTTGCCGGCAAAGGATAAGGGGCTGTCATACAATAAGCATTGGAATCGGACACTCAGGTTTGAGTTTGGGTTAAACCCTGTCTATATCCCGGTGACTCACATTTGTTGTGTAGTCTCTGCCTGCAAAATATTTTGCCAACTGGTTTAGTATCACCACAGACCGGTGTTTTCCTCCGGTACATCCTATACCGATATTCAGGTATGATTTTCCCTCTTTCTCATAGAGTGGCACCAGAAACGTCATCATCTCGGACAGTCTGACGAGAAACTCTCTGGTGTCATCCCAATCCATAACATATTCTTCCACGGCTTTTTCATTCCCATTGCATTCTCTGAGACCCTTGACAAAATGGGGATTGGGGAGGAACCTGACATCCAGCACGATATCCGCGTCCGGAGGTAACCCAAAGCGGTATCCGAACGATATGAGGTTTATAAGGAGCTTTTTGGCCGTGCCGGGCGCAAGGTAGAGTTTCTGGACATGTTTCTTCAACTGGTGAACACTGTAATCGGACGTGTCAATGACATTGGTGGCCATCTCCTTCAGCTCGTGCAGTTTATCACGCTCCAGCTCTATATTCTCGAGGATGGTTTTGCCTTCCGAGAGTGGGTGCATTCTTCTCGTCTCGCTGAACCTTCTCAAAAGGAGGTCGTTGTTCGTATCGAGGAAGAGTATCTCGACATTGTATTTCTTTTTCCTCAATCGGGAGAGGACTTCTATATGTTTTTCAAGAAAATGTTTCTCACGCAGATCCATGACAAGGGCGATCTTCGAGACCTCTCCCGAGGTTCCGGTCTGTAGCTCCAATAACTTAGGGAGAAGCATGACCGGAAGATTATCCACACAGAAGAAACCGATATCTTCAAGAGCTCTCAAGGCCGTGCTCTTTCCGGAACCCGACAGGCCGGTTATAATGACGATTCGAAGATTTTTCATCACCCCTCAGTCCTTCGATATGTTGCTGTTTATTCTGTATTATCAAGGTTCGAGATATCAATATGCCCGGCTTTAGCTCTATTTCCCGTACCTGAAGGGAATCACCACAAGAAAAAAGCGGATGCATACCATGGCAAACCCGCTCAAGACCCTGAACAGTGTCCATCCGGAAAGGATATAGTTTTTACAAAGTCACGTATGATATCCCGATTTTATCGGGATTAACCGCAGAAAATAATATTTCGGTATTCTGAGGATAGAAAACCGAAGCTGACGTAGAGATTGTGGAATATTACCGTTCCCGGATGGACATTACATATAGGTCCTATCCTTTTCTACTATAAGATTATATATATTTTCAGATGATTCAGCCTTGATAAGAGATTCCCTGAAGGAAACATCTTTCAGCATCCGTGATATTCGTGCCAGTGCTTTCAAATGATGACCCGCCGAATTCTCAGGGGCCATAAGCAAAAAGAAGATATGTACCGGTCGGCCGTCCAGGGAATCAAAATCAACCCCCCTTTGGCTCCTTCCGAATGAGACAACGAGATCTTCAAGACCTGCAAGTTTTCCATGAGGTATGGCAATACCGTCACCTATTCCAGTACTTCCAAGTTTCTCTCTTTCCAGCAACACTTCAATCACGGAACTCCTCTCAATATCCGTATCGTCGCCCAGAAAGACATCCGCCAGTTCAACGAGGACCTCTTGTTTCGTCCTGGATTTCAGATCTTCGATGATAAATTCTTTTTTAAGCATGTCCTGAATATTCATAATGGGTTACCCGTATTTCAGCTGTTAGTCTCAATCAGGACATATTTCCCGTCGTCACGACGATAGATAACATTCACCTTTTCGGAGGATAAATCCCTATATATGACAAACAATTTCCTCGATTCGTCCATTTCCAGGATTGCATCTTCCAGAGACATGGGTTCAAGTATGATCTTCTTTGTCTCCACCACTTTGGAGTTTTCATCATATTCATCATATTCTTCAGCACCTGTATCTGCGCTTTCACTTCTGGATGCGACATCCTTGTGATTTCTCATCTTTTGCTTATATTTTTTTATCTGCCGCTCCACCTTATCTATGACAGTATCGACGGCGAGGGTCATTTCTTTTGCCTCTTCCCGGCCCTGTAAATTGATACCTCTGGCAGACAGTTTTACTTCGGCAACATTTCTGAATTTTTCTATAGACAGTGTCACCGTAGCAATCACAGGCTTATCCATATACTTCTCAATCCTTGATAGCTTCTTGTCAACATAGTCTTTCAACCACTCTTCGGCATCCATATTTCGAAAGGTAATAGAAGTCTGCATGTATATTCCTCCTCTTAATTATTTCCATCAACACAATGAAATTCCGCCTTATATTTGAGCCGACCGTAAAAGTCAATCGGTATCTCGTCGGATCAAAAATACTTCTTCCTCTTTGATGATGGCAATATTCCCAGCATTTCCCTATATTTAGCCACAGTTCTTCTTGCTATGGATATGCCGAGTCCCGCGAGTATAGCAACTATCTGACTGTCATTATAGGGTTTCTTGTTATCCTCTCCGCTGACGATCTCTTTAATTTTTTCCTTAACGCTTTGCGATGCAATCTGTAGCTCACCTATCCGGTTTATCCCACTGTTAAAAAAATATTTGAGTTCGAATATGCCCCTCGGCGTATGCATGTATTTGTTCGCGGTAACCCTGCTTATCGTTGACTCATGCATCTCTACATCATCGGCGATATCTCTCAGAACCATGGGCTTTAAGTAGCTGATACCCCTGTCAAAAAATTCCATCTGGTGTTCTACGATACTTTCCGATACCCTGTAGATCGTTTTTTGCCTCTGCTGAATGCTCTTTATCAGCCAGGTTGCGGACTGCACTTTGTCCCTGATATATACCTTGCACGTTTCCCCACCGTTGTTTTCTGTGTCCCCCATGATTTTCTTATAGAAGTTGCTTATTTTCAGTTTCGGCAGTCCGTCATCATTCAGGATAATCCTGTATGCGTCTCCAACCTTGAAAACGAATACATCCGGGATTATATATTGTGGCCTTTCTTCGTTATGGAGGAGTCCCGGTTTAGGGTTCAGGTTGATTATCACCAACGCCGCCTGTTCGGCTTCATCGATGGAAATCTTCAGTTTCTTGGCTATATTGTTGTAGTTTCTTGTCTCAAGATCCTTCAGGTGATTCTCAATTATAATTTCGGAAAGCGATGAATCGAAATCCAGAAATCTGACCTGTATGAGCAGACATTCCTTCAAGTCCCTCGCGGCGACACCAAGGGGATCAAATTCCTGCACCTTTTGAAGGACATCTTCAACCAGGGCGATATCCACATCTTCTATAGAGGCAATCTCTTCAGTGGTCGCCATGAGATATCCGTCACTGTTTAAATTACCAATGATCTGTGCACCCACATGTTTTTCCACATCGGTAAAACGCGACAGGTTAAGCTGCCACAGCAGATGATCTGAGAGAGAACTCGTTTTGGTAAGCATATTCTCGAATGCTGGTGCGTCTATGTCCTCGCGATGGTAGGGAACACCCATCGGGCCGAAATCTTCGAGATAGCTGTCCCAGTCAAAATCCTCTTTTCCGTCTCCCTCTCCGGTAATTTCACGTGTCTTCGTTTCAACCTTCATATCGTCAAGTTCCGGGATAATCTCTGTCTCCGGATCGTTGCCGACAGGTAGCTCTTCGAGGAGAGGATTTTCTTCAAGCTCCTGATTAATGGTGTCCACCAGATCTAATCTCGAAAGCTGGAGAAGCTTGATCGACTGCTGCAACTGCGGCGTCATGATCAACTGCTGCGTTAGTTTAAGATTCTGTTTGAGTTCAAAAACCATCGTCCTGCCTGTCTATAGATCGAAATCTTTCCCAAGGTAAATCCTGCGGGCAATCTCACTGCCGGCTATATAATCCGGATCACCTTCGACCAGGATGGAGCCCTCGTTTACGATATACGCCCTGTCACAAACCTTGAGGGTTTCCCGTACATTATGATCGGAAATCAGGACTCCGATTCCCTTTGACCGTAATTTACGTATAATGTCCTGAATATCCGCAACCGCTATGGGATCAATACCCGCAAAGGGCTCATCGAGCAACATGTACTGCGGTGAGGTAACCAGCGCTCTGGTAATCTCCACCCTTCTGCGTTCGCCGCCCGAAAGGGAATATGCCATGTTTTTTGAAAGACCCGAAAGATCCAGTTCTTTAAGAAGTTCACACAGCCGTTCCTCTCGCTCTTCTTTATGTATATCCAGTGTTTCCAGAATAGCCATTATATTTTCTTCCACGGTGAGTTTCCTGAATACCGACGGTTCTTGCGGGAGGTAATTTATCCCCCTTCGAGCTCTCATATACATCGGATACTGGCTGATATCCTCACCATTCAACAATACACTTCCACCATCCGGACGTGTCAGCCCCACTATGATATAGAAGGTTGTTGTCTTACCGGCACCGTTAGGTCCCAGGAGCCCTACCACTTCTCCTCTGTGGATCTCCAGGTTGATCTTATCAACAACACGTCGCTCATTGTAGGTCTTTACCAGTTCTGTAGCAATCAACTTTTTCAAAGATTCAACTCTCTTGATTTTATAATTATCCAGGTTATCAGCCTGAAGGATACTGACAATCTGCCTGCCTATTTCTTGATGTCATCCGGATAGATCGTAGCCGTAACTCTTTCTCCGTCGGAACCATCTACAACTCCTCTGTTTTCCTTCATGAAGACGGTGATCCTGTCTCCTTTGATCACGTTGTCACCCTCACTCATCACGCTATTACCCGTCACAATGATTTTTTGCTCTGGATTATAGAAAATGGCCCTGTCTCCGGTGACAGTCCTTTCCCCCCTTTTCATGGTAACATTGCCCTTCAGTTCAATCCGCTCTATCTTTCCGGAATCCGTTGCTGCGCCGGCAAGAGTATCCCCTGTACTTTTCTGCTTGTCATAGTAGATATACAATTCATCCGAATGTATTACCGTATTATCCTGTGTGGCCACAACATTGCCGGAAAACAGGACCATGCCTTTATCATCATAGGCATCCAGACGATCGGAGGTTATCTGTATCGGACCCTCTTCACCGC
>JAFGQD010000051.1 GCA_016935875.1 Deltaproteobacteria bacterium | reverse complement strand
TCATGAGACGAGCAGACAGACCATTTTGTCTACATACAGGATTTTCATGCAACCTTTTCATATGATTTTCGAATAAAAGAATGGTAGATTGGATGGTGTTCTTATTTCTTGACAACTATCCCCTTTTTTCGATACGTTACATATCTATACGTATGCAACACTACGGGGGGAGGGGAGTATATTATGGCAAAGATAGATGCTTTCTTTAAATTGATGAATGAACAGGGCGCATCGGATCTCCATCTAATCGCCGGGCAGCAACCTGCCTTGAGGATCAGGGGTGAGATAGAACGGGTAAAATACGCTCCTCTGGAGAACGATCAACTGAAGTCCATGTTGTATGAGATAACACCGGAACATAAGATCAAGCAGTTTGAAGAAACAGGTGATGTTGATTTTGCGTATGAGATACCACACCTTGCACGGTATCGTGCCAACTTCTTTCAGCAGAAAGTAGGGGTGGCGGCTGTATTCAGAGAAATTCCCAGCGAGATTCTCACGACACGACAGTTAGGCCTTCCTCCGGTTACCGCTAAGCTTGCGTCGCTTCCGAGGGGGCTTGTCCTGCTTACAGGGCCAACCGGAAGTGGTAAATCAACTACGCTGGCTGCCATTATTGATGAAGCAAACCGCACGCGCAAGGATCATATCATTACCATTGAGGATCCTATTGAGTTTATTCATGAGAGCAAAGAATGCCTCGTGAACCAGAGAGAGGTCGGACTGCATACCAAATCCTTTGCCTCGGCCCTCCGCGGTGCACTGAGAGAAGACCCCGATATTATCCTGGTGGGTGAGCTGAGAGATCTTGAAACGATTTCCCTTGCCATTGAGGCGGCATCAACCGGACATCTCGTATTCGGAACCGTTCATACACCGAATGCGCCGAAGACAATAGACCGCCTTATTGAAGTGTTTCCTTCCGGCGAGCAGATGCAGATACGGTCTACCCTGGCGGATGGAATACGCGCTGTCCTGGCGCAGGTTCTCTTCAGGCGCGTGGATAAACAGGAACGCTGTGCGGCGCTTGAAATATTGATTGCCACTCCGGCTGTGCGCAATCTTATTCGAGAATCCAAGACCTTTCAGATTCCGTCCATGATACAAACGGGAAAAAAATATGGCATGCAGATGCTTGATGATTCTATTATGGACCTTCTGCAGAGGGGATGGATAAGTGCCGAAGAGGCTTATATCAAAGCTACCGACAAGACGAAATTCAGGACCTATTTAAAAGACTCCCCGGCCGACTTTACAGAGGTGTAAGAATGCTTTGGGTTGTTTGCCCGAGAATAGGTAATGAAAGGGGAAGGTTGTCATGAGAAAGCAGGAAATTGATTATATGCTTACACGCATGCTTGATTTCTATCAGGATATCTCCGATCTGAATATTACGGTAGGAAAACCCTTCCAGGTGGAGAGCTCCGGTGATCTGGAAACCGTCGAAATGGAATTTTCGCCCTCTGAGATCACCCCTTTCCAAGCGGAAGTATTTGCCCTGAATCTTATCAATCGGGATCGCAAGCTCACGCGGGAACTGGTGGAAGATGGCTCCTGTGATACATCCTATGAACTGCGGGGCAAGGCACGATTCAGGATCAATATTTTTTCCCAGGGTCAGAACTTCTCCACTGTTCTCAGAAAACTGGAAGACAGGATCCCTACCCGTGATGAATTAAAACTCCCCAATGTAGTTTCCGAAATATCCGAAGAGAAGAATGGATTTGCCCTGTTTGCCGGTGCCACGGGGACAGGCAAAACCACGTCTCTTGCAGCTATCTTGAACGAGATAAACGAACATCGGCCCGTTCATGTCATCACCCTTGAAGATCCTATTGAATACAAACACTCACACAAGAGAGCAACATTCAATCAGCGGGAACTTGGTGTCGACTTTATCAGTTTTGCGAGCGGACTTCGTGCCGCGTTGAGGCAGGCCCCCAAGGTCATACTTGTCGGTGAGATGCGTGACAGGGAAACGATGGAGATCGGCCTCAGTGCCGCGGAAACCGGGCATCTCGTATTGAGCACCCTCCACACGATGAATGCGGGTCAGACAGTCAACCGTATTATCGGCATGTTTCCCCGGGAGGAACAAACTCAGATCAGGGCACGGCTGGCCGATACGATCCGCTGGGTCATATGTCAGAGGCTTCTCCCCCGAATAGGTGGAGGGAGGATTGCCGCTTTTGAGATCATGAAAACCAACCTGCGGGTCAAGGATACCATCCTTCACGGAGAAGCGGAGGGGAGGACCTTTCAGGATATCATAGAAGCGGGGCACGCCTTCGGCATGGTGACCTTTGACGAGTATATCGTAGGGTTATACCGGGATGGATTTGTTACTGAGGAGACGGCCCTTTCGTATGCGACGACAAAGGGGGTCGTGGGGCGCGGGATCGATACGATCAAGAGCGAAAGAGGAGAAGCCACGACAGAGATTGGCGAACTTGAGGTGGAGTGGTAGGGGAGGGCTACATGGACCAGAAAAAGAAACTCTTTGATGCAATAGAGTCTGAATCATACGATGCGTCTCATAAACCCTTCGATTTTGTCGAAGAAGGAGGGAAAACGGCCCTTGTCTGTGAGCCTGATTCCGCTATTCGTGTAAAGCTCAGGGATATCCTCAAAGAAATGGGTTATTACGTCAGAGAGTCTGCAACAGAGCCTGACTCCCTGCGTAGCATGAGGTTTCATGTATACCATCTGATTGTGGTCGGTGAGGAGTTCGATGCACAAGGATCGGGTGATAATGGCGTCCTGGGGTATATCAGACATCTCCCTATGAATATCCGGAGAAACATCTTTGTGATCTTGATGAGCTCAGAATTCCGCACGATGGATAACATGGCAGCCTTCGAGAAGAGTGTTAATCTTGTCATGAACCTTGAAAATATTGATGAAGCGGGTGTTATCATTGAGCGTGGTATTGCCGACAATGATGCATTTTACCGCTCCTTCAAGGATGCCCTGAAGCGGGCGGGACGCCTGTAGTTCCACTTTTTTGAGAATCTCATTTCCGGGAAGACTCCAGGTATCCCCTTGCCAGGGCGGTGTTCACGTGGACGACTCCTCTGTTCATATCCTTCATAGGATAGTCTTGTGTGATTTCCGGAAGGGTGTCCGCATCCTCCTGTGTCTTGATGATTGAACCGGCGGGTATATAACGGTGGTTCGGTACCGTAACCCCCATAAGGATACAACCGGGTTCAATAACACATTCCGCTCCAACCAGGGATTTGAAGACCAGGGTCTTCATGCCGACAAAGGTATCATCATGTACCACCGCCGGGCCATGTATCTGAACCTGATGGGCGAGCGATACTCTCTTCCCCACATAGACGGCATATTCCTTTCCATTGACGGTGTACAGGTTTGCTTTAACCGATTTCCCGTGTAACTCTGTCTCAAGCGCATGGATAATGACCCCATCCTGAACATTTGAATCATCACCTATAGATAGAGGTTGTCCTTCATCGCCGCGAATGGATGCCATCGGTGAAACCATTATGTTTTTACCGAGAATAACCCTGCCTATGACTGAAGCCAGTGGATGGACATAGGTTGAAGGATCAATTGCCGGTTGTGATACGAGTGAGTTGAAGTCTGTAAACACATTATTTCCTATCATCTTTTTATCTCCTCATTTTTTGAATCTTTCCGTTTTTCCAGGAGTTTTTTCCATATCCTGTCAACGATTGCTTCCGTTTCTTCCGGGGTGCCTTCGTTATTGATGACAAAGTCGGCAAAGGGAATCTTTTCATCCACAGGCATCTGCGAGTTGATGCGATTCCGAGCTTCTTCGTAACTGTAGCCGTTTCTTTTCATGATCCGTTCAGTCTGAACGCCCGGTGATGTATACACAAGGATCACAATATCCATCGCTTTGTGCCAGCCCACCTCTATAAGCAGGGGGATGTCTGATATTATTATGGCCTCTTTATCATTATTCACGATATCGTCAACCCTGAGGCACCATTCTTCAAATACGGCGGGATGTACGATGCTGTTCAGTTTTTCCAGTTCTTCGCTGTCCCGAAAAACGATACCGCCCAGCATTTCCCTGTTTATTCTGTCGTCTTTGTCCAGGATTTTCCTTCCGAAGTGTTTGACAATCCTGTTCCAGGCTGCGCCACCAGGTTCTTCCACCTTGTGTGCAAGAACGTCAAGGTCGATAATATAAGCGCCTCTATTCTGGAATAATCTTGCGACGGTTGATTTTCCGCTGCCGATACCGCCTGTCAGTCCGATATTCATCATGAGAAGCTTCTAACACAGGGCAGGCATTGCATCAAATAGAAATTTGATCTTTTCCTGTCCTGAGTGCGCAGAGCGAGCACGTAATCGCCTCCCCTTGGTATTTGTCCCTATGATAATGTTATTATTAATGTAATTTGAAATTGTGAAAAAATAGAAAAAATAGATTGACATATCAATCGGTATGTTTTAATGACTTCATGATGAAAAATAACAAACAGGAAATAATCGTAGACGCGGCACTCGAGGTGTTCCGAGACAAGGGTTATGCCAATACGCGTATGGCTGATATCGCGAGAAGGGCGGGTGTGTCCTACGGTCTGGTATATCACTATTTCGCGAGCAAAGAGGTGCTTTTCGATGTGATTGTTGAGGGATGGTGGGGCCGGCTCTATCAGATGCTGAAAGACGAGAAGGTGTCAGATACGGGATGCCGGGAAAAGCTTGAACACATAATACGGTTTTTTCTCGATATGTACGCCGAGAAGCCGAATCTCGTGTCCATCTTTATTACGGAAGTTTCCAGAAGTTCCGTCTATCATACGGCAAAAGGGTTGGCCAAATTCAGGTCATTTTTCAGCCTGACGGAAGAGATCATGGTGGAGGGTCAGAAGAAAGGTTTTCTGCGCAGTGACATAGGACCACATTACCTGACCTATATATTTCTTGGTGCAATAGAGGCGTTTATCTCGGTGATGGTGCTCGGCAAGGAAGAGGTAACAAGAGAGAGAAGGGATCGCACCATAAACGGGGTCACTGAGGTGTTTCTCTCCGGTGCTATGGCTGAGTAAGTTCACGTACAACTATTCGGAATAGTTGTGTTATTATGATAGCAAAATTGACAAGTCAATCAAGGGTCCATACTGAAACAATGTAACATATCATTACAGACGACTCTGTTTGCATGTCGTATCGGTGGTGGCAGATGCACTTGAAGGGCCAGCTTCATATTCATACCACACATTCGGACGGGAGGCTTACCCCGCAACAGGCGGCGGATGTATATGCCGCTATGGGATTTGACTTTATCGCATTTACAGAGCATGACCACCTGCTTAAAACCAGTTACAGAAAGGCCATCGAAGAGATACGGACGGATCTTCTCGTTTTTTTCGGTGTCGAACTCACCGTCGGAACGAAACTCGGATACATACATGTGAGCAGGATTGAAGGTGATCGTGAAGTGCTGCATACCTTCAACCATCCGGGCGATTACGACCTTACTATCAAACAGACCATACAGTGTATCGATGATGTCGCTCGGGATATTCAAATCGATGCTGTTGAAATCACCCATCACGGATTCTATACACCGGAATACGATATAGAAGATATAATCTACCCGAAAGTGGCCTCAGATGACTCTCATACGCGACTGGGTTGTGGGAGGGCATGGATAGAGCTGGACTGCGCGAGAAACAAGGATTCCATTCTGCGTGCAATAAAAGAGGGGAATTATTCAAACTGTTACACCAGAGGCCAGGCAAAGGCGGCAATGGTGCTGGCTTGATGGCGGAATAAATACAAAGGGGGATAGGAATTGAGATGAAAAGAGTTGCTGTATGTGCTGTAGCTCAGCACAAGTGTGATTCGAATATCTGGCACAAGCGCTTTCAGGGTATGCTCCTGGACGTGCTGGAAGATATTCAGGAACAGACGGGTATGCACTTTTCAGAAAAGGGAGGTGTTCGAAGCATCGTCTCTTCGTCGGATGATGTCTTTGATGCCAGAACGATATCAGACAACGCTGTGACGGATGTTCTGGGGGCTCATTACCGCGAAGAAGAAAAAATGGCCCAGGAAGGACTCAATGGTATCGGATATGCCATGTCCATTATCCTCTCAGGGCACGATGATGTCGTATATGTCGCGGGTCACTGCAAGGAATCACAGGGGGAAAGCCGGAATATGTGCACGAACCTCTCATATGATCCCTTTTACGGCAGGGCAATAGGCCTCGATTACACCAATGTTGCCGCCCTCCAGGCACGGGCGTACATGGAGAAGTCGGGCCTTACGGAAGAACAGATGGCAAAGGTTGTTGTCAGGGCGAGGCAGTGGGCGGCAAAGAATCCCTACGCAAATGCAACCGAACAGGTTGAGCTGGGAGACGTAATGTATTCTCCCATGCTCTGTGATCCAATCAGGACAATGCATGCCTATCCTGTGTCAGATGGTGCCGTCGCATTCCTGCTGGCATCGGAAGAGAAGGCACATGAATATACGGACAACCCGGTATGGCTGACCGGTTTCGGCAGTTGTATGGACAGTTACTTCCTGGGTGACAGGGACCTGGCAAGCAACTTTGCCCTCAAAAATGCCGCCGGGAGGGCCTACAGGATGGCGGGGGTCAAAGATGCAAAGAAAGAGATCAATCTTGTGGAAGTTATGGATTGTTATGCATATCAACAACCCATGTGGATCGAGGGACTCGGTTTCTGTGGCGATGGTGAGGGAGCAAAGTTTATCGATGAAGAAGGCCCCGAGAAATACAACGTGAATCTGTCGGGCGGTATGCTTTCCGGAAATCCAATAATGACAGGTGGTCTCTACAGGGCGGCGGAGGCAGTGATCCAGCTCAAAGGAGAGGCGGGTGCGCATCAGGCTTCCGATGTAAGCCGCGCCGTTGCCCAGAGCACAACAGGAGGGGCGGGTCAATTTCACACAGTCGTCGTGCTTGAAAAATAAGGAGGGGACATTATGGGGAAAAGGAATAGAAATGTGGGAATAATCGGTATAGGCCAGACCGAGTATTCCAGCCACAAAGAACACCAGAACCAGGTGGAAATGGTAAATGAGGGGGTACGGTACGCGCTCGAAGATGCCAATATCACCCTTGATGATATAGATTGTGTCCTTCATGGAAACATGGAGCTTTTCGAAATGGTGCATCAGCCCGACATGTGGCATTCGCTTGGTTCCGGCGCATACGGCAAGGATCAGCTGAGAATCACCACAGGGGGGACAACGGGGGCAAGCCTTGTCTGTGCTGCCGATAATCTCGTTGCATCGGGTATGTATGACGTGGTCATGGCGATCGGCATGGAAAAGCTTCAGGAGGGTCACACCACAGGGGGAATCACAAACATGGCGGACCCTCTCTGGTTTCGTCACCTGCAGACAGGGGCGCTCACGGCGACAACGGCCACGATGATGATGGAGGAGTTTGGAGAGGAAAGGGCGAAGAGAGCAGCCATGAAGTACCGGATTATGATGGACAAACATGCCTGTCTGAATCCCAGGGCCCACAGGCGTTTCGGACTCGAGTATGATCAGACCGATGATTTGATGAATACATCGCCCCAGCTCGTCGGGGAATTACGGTTGATTCATATGTGTTCACAGAGCGACGGGGCCTGCGTCATGATATTTGCCTCCGAGGAAAAAGCAAAGGAGATGTGCAAGAATCCGGTATGGATCCGTGATCATATCACGGTACACCGTGAAGAGACGTTTAATAACTTCGGTATTGAGATGCCGGAGATGACGCACCATTATGCGGCGAGGAAGCTCTTCGAACGTAACGGCATCAAGAATCCCGTGGAGTATTTCGATGTCTTCGAGATGTATGATCCCTCTGCATGGTGGGGCCTAGACTGGGCTCGCGAGTTTCTGCTTTTGAAGGATGATGAACACATCAAGCTGCTTGAGGATGGCGAGTTCGATCTGGACGGAAAACTTCCGATAAATCCGTCGGGCGGCGTAACGGCGAGCAATCCAATCGGCGCGACAGCAATGCTGAGACCCGCCGAGGCGGCGATGCAGATTCGCGGCGATGCCGGACCGCAGCAGATCAAGAAAGAAGTAAGGCATGCCCTTGCCTCCGGATTCGGCGGCACCTTATGGTCTGTCCTGATGATGCTTGAGAAAGACTTAGACTGGCAGGAGGTATGAAATGGCTCAATACTTTGGAACGGCAGTTGAAGATATATTCAATACCATGGAGGAGCGCTTTCTTCCCGAGGGTACGGTGGATGTGGATGTAACGATCGGATATAATATCAGCGGGGAGGGTGGCGGTCATTGGAAAGTTACAATAAAAGAAGGGACTCTGAAGACCGAGGATATGGATGGTGAGGTCACTGACTGCACGGCGGTTTTAAACGCGAACGCGGAAACATTTGTAGGCGTAACCTTGGGAAAAATAGACGCGGGAGAGGCTTTCTCATCGGGAAGTATCAAGGTTGATGGTGATCTTACAGTTCTCATTGCCGTCCTCCCGAAGGCATTTCGGCCCTTTAAACCAGTGGTCAAAGCCAGCTCTATTGTGGAATCTGTGGAAGAACGTTTTCGCCCTGAGAAGGCCGAAGGAGTTGATATTAAAATCGGTTACGATCTTTCAGGGGATGGTGGCGGACAGTGGACGGTAGTGGTAAAAGACCAGACCTGTGCCCTGAAGGACGTTCTGGATGATGATTGTACCGTCGTCATGCGTATGGAGGCACAGGTGTTTGTTGATCTTAACCAGGGCAAGCTGGACGGGGCAACGGCGTTTACTTCCGGACAGGTAAAGATTGACGGGGATATTGGTGCCGCAGGTAAATCCTCGTCTCTTTTTGAAAAGTATGTGGCCGAAGGAGCCGTAGAAGAACAGGGTGAAGAACTCATATCTCTCAAGTGCGTACCTTCCATTAACCAGCGTTATGCGACCGGACCTCTCATGGGCACATGGTTTAACGGTCTCAAGGAGAAGAAGTTCTATGCCGCCAAATGTCCCGAGTGCGGGAGGACCCTGGTACCGCCCCGTGAAATCTGTGCACAGTGCAGGGTGCGCTGCAACGAACTCGTTGAGGTCGGTCCCGACGCGATGGTAACACTGATCGATGTCGTCTATTATGCGAGTCCGGATCCTCTGACGGGAAAGATCCGGGAGACTCCTTATACGGCACTATTCATGGTTCTGGACGGGGCCTCTCGGGACGAGAGTTTTGCCCATGATCTGAACCCCAGGGATATCGATCGTATCAAACCGGGGATGAAGGTACGGCCTGTTTGGTCTGAGAAGAGGACGGGGAGTTACAAGGATCTCCTGTATTTCGAGATCGCCGACTGAAGGAGGAACAATATCAATGGAAATATCCTATGAAAATACAAAAAATTGTAAGGTCATGACAGGCAAAATGGCCCTTCCCAACCAGTATTTTGCCGGGAGGGTGGGATCAAAGTTCATCATTGCACTTCGGGATGAGAATAAGATTCTCGGTGTCAGGTGCGAAAAATGCGACAAGGTCTTTGTCCCGCCCCGGGAGTATTGCGAAAAGTGTCTTTCGAAGCTGGACGAAAGCTGGGTGGAACTCTCCAATGAAGGGGTCGTTATGAATTACACCGTGGTCAATTATAATGACAAACATCTGCCGAGGAGGGCACCGTATATTCTCGCGCTGATAAAAGTTGACGGCGCCGACACGCCCTTTCCCCATATCGTGGAGGGTATTGATGTTGGAGACGTGAAGGTGGGAATGAAGGTAAAGGCCGTCTTTGCCGGGGAAACAACGAACACAATACGGGACCTCGATCACTTCGAACCCGTCTAGACCAACAAAGTACGAAAAATTATTAGAAAAGAGGAGAAATTGTTATGTCAGAAAAGAAAGTCATCATTTGCGCAGCGTTAGCCGGGGCGGGAACGTTCAGGAATCAAAATCCCGCCGTGCCTCATACTCCTGAGGAATTCGCTGAGGAGTCGGCACGATGCTACAAGGCGGGCGCCGCCATGGTCCACGTCCATGCCAGGGACGACACCGGCATGCCGACATACGATATTGACAGAATACGGGCGACCCATGACGCCATCAAGGAAAAGACTCCCGAGCTGATTGTAAATCTCAGTTCTGCCGTGGGAATGGGTGCAACGGCAGAGCAGAGGATCGCGCAGATTGCGGCGGTCAAGCCGGCCATGGCGTCACTCAATACCAACACCATGAATTTCGGTATTTTGGACAGAAATTCGGGACAGATTATGATCGACTATGTCTTCGAGAACACCTTCACGATGCTCCAGGACTTCGGTAAGACCATGGAGGAGAATGGAGTCAAGCCTGAGATCGAGTGTTATGATATGGGCGGACTTGACAACGCCCTGTTGATAGGGAAACAGGGCATGTTTTCCGATCCCATGAACTTCAATTTCGTCTGGGGTGTCGCAGGGGGGCAGCGCTTCAGGCCGGATACCTTTGTTGCCATGATGAATGCGATTCCGGAAGGCGCCAATTTCACCACCTGTGGCGTTGGTCCCGAACAGTTTCCCGCCATCACCTTGTCGTGCATTATGGGCGGACATATGAGAGTCGGTCTTGAGGATAGCATCCGTGTGCCGAATGGCGAGCTGGCAAAGGGGAGCTACGAGCAGGTCGAGTGGGCCGTTAAGATAGCTTCCATCTTCGGAAGGGAGCCCGCCACGCCGGATGAAGCAAGGGAGATAATGGGCATCAAACAGAAGTAAACACTGGGGGGCGCCTCCTTATCGTGAGGAGGCGTACGTGTTAAAAAAGGGGGGAACATAATGGGAGCCAATCTGTCCGCAATACTTCGGGAGCAGGGCCGGAGATATGGCGACAGACGTGCCGTGGAGAAACGAGTCGATGGGGTCCGGCAGGGTATTTCCTGGCGGAAATACGATGAGTCGGCCCGTGCCGTCGGTCTCGGTCTTTACCGTCTGGGTGTCGGAAAGGGTGACGGAGTGTCACTTCCTGCTCAGAACAGGCGTGAATGGATCGAATCCGATCTTCCCGCCCATGAAGCCGGATACAGTATCTGCAATTCAGAATCAAAGATCTATATTTCCAAAGACAAGACAACTCTTCAAAAGATTCTTGATGTCCCTGTCAAGGTTTCAACCTTTAACATACTGGTTTCTCAAGATAACGAATCGGGAGAAAAGTCTGATTATCACGCCGGGTGGAAAAATATCGAGCCTCAAAATATGGAAAGTCTTTTATCGAGGGCCCGTTATTCGGACTGTGTGTGGTTACAGGTGACAAGAAGAGTATCTTATGGCACTGAATATTATAGAAGGAGGAGTGTTTAGATGGATGTAATCGAGGAAGGGAAGGGACGTCTTTTCACGGATCCGGATCCGGACAAGGCGAGGGCGTTTTTCCGCAAGAAGTCGCGGAAGATGAAAAACAAGCTGATGAGCCTGAAGATGGCCGTTGAAACATTTGTCCATGATGGTGATTATCTGGCGATAGGGGGTTTCGGAGCGAACAGGACACCCATTGCCGCCTGCCATGAGATTGTTCGCCAGGGAAGAAAGAATATGGGATTTGCGGGACATACGTCGACCCATGACTTTCAGATTCTCTCGGCAGGTGAGGTATTTGACAGACTGGACATTGCCTACATAATCGGTCTTGAGGCACGGGGGCTTTCACAATGCGCGCGGAAATACATGCAGAGCGGAAAAGTGGAAATTTCCGAATGGACAAATTACAGCCTCGCGGCCAGATTAAAGGCAGCGGCCATGGGAGTGCCTTTTGTGCCTACGCGCAATATGCTCGGCACTGACACCTTGAAGCATAGCGGCGCTAAGGTGGTAGCATGTCCCTTCACGGGCAAGAAGATGACGCTGCAACCCGCTCTCTACCCCGACGTATCGGTTATTCATGTCCATGAGGCCGATGTGTTCGGTAACTGTCGAATAAAAGGAATTATGATCTCCGATGATGATCTTGCCCGGGCCTCCAAGCATCTGATCATTACAACGGAACGGTTGATTCCCAATGAAGAGATCCGTCGAGATCCGACAAGTACGAAAATTCCCTATTACCTGGTTGATGCCGTATGCGAGATTCCCTTTGGAGCCTATCCGGGAACCATGCCGTATGAGTATTTCTCAGACGAGGATCACCTGCAGGCGTGGCTGAAAGCCGAAAAGGATCCCGAAGAATTCAAAGAATTTCTGAAACGCAACATTTATAACTGTGCAGACAATTTCGAGTATATAGCACTCAATGGCGGAGTAGCCAGGATGTATGAACTGCGCATGAAAGAATTTTTGCTCCACAAGGAGGCGGAAAATGGCGGACTATAATGTAATGGAAATGATGATATGTGTGGCGGCACGGGAACTGGAAGACGGCTCCACGGTAGGGGTCGGGACCGGCGCTCCCTGCGCGGCCGCCATGCTTGCGCAGAAGACGGATGCCCCCAATCTGGTGATCATGTTTGAGGCGGGGGGTGTAAACCCGATATTGCCGGAGATGCCCATCTCTGTCGGCGATTCCAGGACCTTTTACAAGGCGGTGATGGCGTCGGGGATGTGTGAAATCATGGAAACCAGTTGCCGCGGTTTTGTAGACTATACCTTTCTCGGTGGCGCTCAGATCGATATGTACGGGAACCTGAACTCCACCATAATCGGTGACGATTATGATCACCCGAAGGTGAGGCTTCCCGGAAGCGGAGGGGCAAATGATTTTGCATCCTTCTGCTGGAGGATGATGGTTCTTACGGTCCAGGACGCGCGGCGTTTTGTGGAAAAGGTTGATTTTGTGACGACACCGGGGTGGATCGAAGGGGGGGACTCACGGGCGAAAGCCGGGCTGCCTCTGGATGCCGGACCCTACAAGATCATCACGAATATGGGTGTTATGGATTTTGAACCTGAAACCAAACGTATGAGGACCATATCCGTCAGTCCCGGATATTCCTTTAAAGACATCCAGGAAAACTGCGGTTTTGAACTTCTCCAGGGGGCCAAAATAGTGGAAACCATGCCTCCCACCGAGAAGGAGCTGAGAATACTGAGGGAAGAGGTCGATCCCTATCGGTATATTATTGGCAGATAAGTGTTTAATAAAAGGAGGAAGATTATGACGAATCGAGTCGGGATAGTCGAAGTTGCCATGACGCCCGGTGTTGAAACCAAGGACTACTTTCTCGATCAGGTGTTCAGGGTTTCGAAAGAAGTGCTCGATAAGGCCGGATTAAAACGGGATGATGTGAGCACCATCATCAGTGCTTCATCGGATGTGTTTCATGGTGGAGTGTCATGCGCGAATTCATATTACTGGGATGCCGGGGCTGCCTTCCTGAAGAACGGTTCCCGGCAGGACGGAGAGTCGCTCTTTGCCTTTATCTATGCGGTAATGCGCATACTGAGCGGTAATCATGATACGGCCCTCGTTCTCGGGGTATGCAAGGGATCGGAAAATCCCGATGACGATATGCTGACGCATTTCTTCACCGATCCATTCTACCAGCGGCAGATGGGGCTGAATGAAACCGTGGCGGCTGCGCTTCAGAAGAGGGAGTATATGGATCGCTTCGGCATAACGGATGAACAGTGTGCCGGCGTGGTCGTGAAAAACCTTGAAAACGCCCTGGGAAATCCATATGCCCATGTGAAAAAGAAGGTGACCGTCGATGATGTCCTTGCCTCGGAGGTGGTTATGGATCCGCTCAAGGCCATGGAGTGTGCGCCAAAGTCGGAAGGTATGATCGCGATGCTTCTGGCAAAGGAAGATGTGGCGAAAAAACTGACGGACAAGCCTGTATGGTTCAAAGGGTACGGCTCTTCAATGGATAAATTCTATCTTGGCGACAGAGATCTTCTCGAGGGACAGCTGAAGAATGCGGCTAAAAGGGCCTACGATGCGGCTGGAATCAAGGATCCGAAAAAGGAGATCGATGTCGCTGAAATATGCGAGCCTTATGCGTTTCAGGAGTTACTCTGGTATGAGGATCTTGGTTTCTGCGGCCGGGGAGAAGGTGGAAAATTTCTGGACAGTGGTGCCACGGCACGAAATGGCGAAATACCCGTCAATCCTTCGGGTGGTGTGCTTGCGTCAAATCCCTATGTCACACGAGGCCTCTACCGTCTTGCCGAGGGGTTCTTACAGATCAGGGGGCAGGCCGGTGAGCGGCAGCTCGATAGTAAGATACATACGGCCCTGGCCCATTCGACACACGGATTCGCAGGACAATGCCATGCCGTGGCGATCATAGGCAGTTAGGAGGGAATTATGGGAAGACCAGTTGCAATAATAGGATCAGCACAGACCAACCATGGAAGGAGATTCGACGTCACCTATCCGGAACTCGTAAAAGAGGCCGTTGATGCCGTCTTTGAAAATACGGGAATATCTCCCGACGACATTGATGGAGTTGTCTCAGGCACCATGCCTTCCATGATGGAGGGGGTTGCACTCACGCATTTTTACTTTGCCGAAGTCTTACGATCGGTGGGTAAACCCATATTGAAGACGGAAACATGCGGTTCAACGGGAATATCCCTGGCCTTTACGGGCTATTACTGGGTTGCGTCGGGAATGGCAGACCTG
>JAFGQD010000050.1 GCA_016935875.1 Deltaproteobacteria bacterium | reverse complement strand
TTTTTTGCGTTTTTTTGCAAGGGGATCTATTATCTCTCCGCCCCCGACCGTGGTAATCGGAGAATAGCTCCTGATGACAAACCGGTCTCCCGACATGGCTACCACCGGGGTTTCAGGGATCACCTGCGCGTATGTTTCTTCTCCCGGCTCGATGTGGTCCCGGTCCGGCAGTATGATCCTTGAAATTGCTTCGCTGGTACCCGTGTGGAACCTGACAAGCGCCCGGTTCTTCAGCTTCTTGCCTGCGCTGGCGAGGTATCTCATGTGAATGTCCAGGCGGTTCGATGCCTGAAAGGTGGAGGGACGGGTAAGGACGTACCCCCTCTCTATCGTTGTGCGATCGGTTCCCTGGAGGTTGATGGCGGTTCTCTGCCCCGCCTGTGCTGCCTGTGCTGTCTCGTTGTGAACCTGGATGCCCCGTATCTTTGCCTGTCCACCGGCAGGTGTAATCTCGACGGTGTCTCCAACTCGTATCTTCCCGGATGCCAGTGTTCCGGTTATCACCGTACCGAATCCCTTCATCGTAAATACTCTGTCCACCGGTAGCCGAAAGAGTCCGGAGTCTGTTCGTTCATCAAGGGTGGAAATGATTTCATTCAATGCCGCAAGGAATTCCGCCAGTCCGACACCGGTAACCGATGACAGCGGAACGATCGGAGCTGTCTCCAGAAAGGTTCCCTCGAAGAAGTTTCTGATATCTTCCTGCACGAGTGCAAGCCATTCCTTGTCCACCATATCTATCTTCGTGAGGGCCACGAGCCCCCTTTTTATACCGAGGAGCTCGCATATTTCGAAATGCTCCCGTGTCTGCGGCATGATGCCCTCGTCCGCAGCGATCACCAGGGCAACCAGGTCGATCCCTCCGACGCCGGCGACCATATTTTTTACGAATTTTTCATGACCGGGGACATCCACGATACCGATCCTCTGTCCATCCGGGAGGACAAGGGGCGCAAACCCCAGTTCGATCGTAATCCCGCGCTCTTTTTCCTCTTTGAGTCTATCCGTATCTACATTGGTGAGGGCCTTGATGAGAGAGGTCTTCCCGTGATCGACATGCCCCGCTGTGCCTAAGATGATGTGTTTCAAAGTTTCCATTCTATAACCCCGGCCTTTGCTTCGCCTGTTGCAGGAATAACAAAAACGTGAAGTTTACACAAGGGGATTGTCTGTCTGTGTTTTGTAAAATCATTGAGAATGTGCTATTAGATCGCTATTGTCGTGCGTAACTCTTGTTGGGGTTTCGTGTTAACTCTTCTTACATCTGAGTATACAACTACTCGGCTTTCAGTCTACATATCTGTTTGTTATTATGAGAATACTCGGGCTTGATTACGGAGAAAAGAGAATAGGGGCGGCGATATCCGATGAACTGGGTATGACAGCCAGGGGCATCGCCACTATTACCAGAACATACTGGAAAAAGGACATTCAACAGATAGAGGGGCTTGTAAGGGAATATGATGTTGAAAAAATCGTCATAGGATATCCTGTCAGGTTGGATGGATCGGAGGGAATCCAATGCGAGAAAGTGGACATGTTTGTGGATGCCCTTGAGAAGGGTATCTCTGTGCCCGTTGTGAAATGGAACGAAGCCCTTTCCACGAAAGAGGCGGAGGATCTGCTCAGAGAGGCGGATATGAATCGCAAAAAGAGAAGGGCAGTTGTTGACAAACTTGCCGCCGCCATTATTCTACAGGACTATCTGGATTACTTGAGGAACAAAGATGATAATCGTGGTGAGATGGATTAAAATAATTACAGCCGTAGTTTTGATAGGAATATCTTTCGTATGTCTGATTCTCTGGAATTATACGAACAGCCCGATAGATTTTGAGTACAGGGAACTTACGGTAGAGATACCCCGGGGCAGTTCCTTTGCTCAGACAGCCGATATACTGAGCGAAGCAGGGATGATCAGACACAAAAAAAAATTCTATCTCCTGGCTTTGGTAACGGATGCATCGAAACATATTAAGGCAGGCGAGTATGTTTTGCGGAGTTCCATGACCCCGATGGCCGTGTTGGAAAAACTGATGAGGGGGAAGGTCAAAGGGTATCAGGTCTTTATACCGGAAGGTTTTACACTGAGCCAGATAGCCTCCCGTCTGGAGAATCAGGGACTTGCCGATCGGGAAACATTTATAAGCCTTGCGTCGGACAGCAGGTTGCTGTCGTCCCTCGGTATTGAGGAAGAAAGTGCCGAGGGGTACCTTTTCCCCGATACCCACATGCTCAACAAGTCGATGGGGGAAGAAGGGATTATACGGTTTATGGTGCGACAGTTCAGAAAAGTCATGACACCCGACATGCTGAAGAGGGCGAATGAACTGGGCCTAACGGAAGGTGAGGTTGTGACCCTTGCATCCATTATTGAGAAAGAGGGAGGTCCTCTGGAGGAAAGACCAATGATATCGGCGGTCTTCCATAACAGATTAAAGAGAGGAATGAGACTGCAGAGCGATCCCACAGTCATCTACGATATTGAGGATTTTGATGGAAATCTCAGAAAGGCGGATCTCCAAAAAGAAACCCCTTACAACACCTACCGGATAGATGGTCTGCCCCCGGGGCCGATCTGTAACCCCGGCATGGAGGCGATTGAGGCCGCTCTGTATCCGGAGTCTGTGGATTTTCTGTATTTTGTTTCGAAAAACAATGGTTCCCACCAATTTTCATCCAACCTGAAAGACCACAACAAAGCAGTCCTAAAATATCAGATTAAAAGAAAAAAATAGCGGTTTTTTTTCTTGACAAAGCCACCATGCGTCTTTATAGTCCAACCTAAGAGTGGAGTAAAGTGGATGATTGTGGAGGGTTTCATCTAATGTCTGTATTCAGGGGAAGATATTATCACACCATTGATGAAAAAGGGAGGGTCATCTTCCCCGCCAGGCTGTGCCAGGTTTTCACCGAGAAGTATGACGAGCGGATGGTGATAACAAACTGGGATGGCTGCCTCTTGGTTTTCCCTTACAGTGAGTGGATTGCTATCGAAGAGAAGGTATTCCAGCAGTCTATAATAAAAAAAGAAGTACGTGCATTTCAGCGTTTTTTTATGTCTGGTGCTGTTGACTGTTCTTTCAATGCGCAGCGAAGGGTGCTTATACCTCCTCCTCTTAGGGAGTACGCGAAACTTGAAAAAGAGATTGTTATCGCTGGCATGGGGAGGAGTATAGAGATCTGGAACAGGGAGAGGTTTGAGAAAGAGATCGACAGCTCCAGCCAGGATGTTGCGGGTTTCGGCGATTATATGGCCGAGCTTGGGATATGAAAACGTCATCTTTTCATGAACCGGTTATGCTCGGAGAAACTGTGGATTCTCTGCGATGCGAGCCGGGGGGTGTATATTTTGACGGGACGCTCGGGGGTGGTGGTCATGCGTATGAGATTCTTGTCAGAACGGCCCCGGATGGGGTTCTTGTCGGTGTTGATCGTGACAGAGATGCTCTCACTGAAGCACGGCACAGGCTTAAGGAGTTCAAGGATCGGATACTGCTTGTAAAGGGAAACTTTGCAGACATCAGGGATATATTGTCGGGACTGGGGATCGAAAGAGTAGATGGAATTTTGCTGGATCTGGGGGTTTCGTCCCACCAGTTCGATACACCTGACAGGGGCTTTAGTTTTTCTCTGGATGCGTCGCTTGACATGCGGATGGATCAGGAAGATGGCTTGACGGCGTTCGATATAGTGAATGGTTTCCCGGAAGAGAAACTGAAGAAGCTCATAAAAGATTATGGTGAAGAGATGATGCCCGGAAGGATTGTAAGAGCAATTTCGGAAAGGCGGAAGCTGTCTCCCATAAGAACGACGGGTGAGCTAGCCGCAATTATTGCACGAGCTCTGCCCGGCCACCTGAAGAACAAGAAGATACATCCTGCCACAAAGACCTTTCAGGCCCTCCGAATTGCCGTCAATGATGAACTGGCAAATCTTCATAACGCAATAGAAAACGGCATTGACATGCTGGAGGGAGGAGGCAGGTTTTCCGTAATATCATTTCACTCACTTGAAGACAGAATGGTGAAAAACCTGTTCCGTTCCTGGGAGAAAGGCTGTATCTGTCCTCCGGATTTTCCTGTCTGCCGTTGTAACAGAGAAAGCAAGCTGATGGTGCCGGTCAAGAGAGCTGTTAAGCCTGAAGATGCGGAGATAGCTTCCAATCCGCGGGCAAGAAGCGCGAGGTTGAGAACGGCCATAAGGATATGAAAATGGCGGTAGATGATAATAAAAAGGGAGGATTGAAACTCTCTCGCCTTATCTTTGTCGCGCTTGTGTTTATGGCTATCACGCTTGTCTATGTGTGGTTTCGAATAAGTATAACAAACATCGATTATCGGATAGCCGAAGAGATGCACCATAGAGACAGTCTTTTAGAGGAAAACGGGAGATTGAAGGTTGAGATCGCGACGTTGAAATCTCCTCGCAGGATAGAAACCATTGCCAGAACCAAGCTTGGGATGATCTATCCGGAAAGGGATCAGGTAATTTTCTTAAAATGAGTGCGAAATCAGGAAAATGGCTGCGATTCAGGGTACTGTCGATATTGATTTTTTTCCTTGTGCTGTTTGTAGCACTGGCTTCGAGGGCATTTCAGCTTCAGGTTGTTTCCGGAGAAACTCTGGGGAAACTTGCCGACAGGCAGCACAAAAAAAGCCTGACGCTGTATCCGGAAAGAAGGTTCATATTTGACAGAAACGGACAGAAGCTTGCGGCCACTATAATGGCGGACTCCGTTTACGTGGATCCTTCGAATGTTAAGGATCACAGGAAGGTTTCAACGAAGCTTTCATCCATATTGGGTGTCAAGAGACAAAAGATTGTTACTGCGCTTTCAAACCAGGGAAGCTTCCGCTGGATTGCCCGGCAGATTTCTCCGGTCAGGGCGGAGCGGATAAGAGCTTTGGATCTGAAAGGCGTTCACCTGATACAGGAACCCAAGAGATTTTATCCTCACAGGGAAATGGCATGCCATCTTCTCGGATTTGCAGGTCTGGATTCCACCGGTCTGGAAGGCCTGGAAGTAAAATACGACGAGTACCTGAAGGGTATTCCCAAAGAGGTGGAATGGGGGAGAGATGCCAGAGGATACAAACTTTATTTGAGTGATGACTCGGACGGTTTGGTTGATGACAGGAGTTGCAGTCTTTTCCTGACTATCGACAGTAAGATCCAATATATTGTTGAGTCTCAGCTGAGAGATGCTGTGGAGCGTACCGGCGCAAAGGGAGGGAGCGTTATCGTTATGGATCCACGAACAGGGGAGGTGCTGGCGATGGCCAATGGACCCCAGTTCAATCCCAATACCTTTTCCATATATCCGGCGGATGTCAGAAGGAACAGGGCGGTTACCGATTGTTTTGATCCCGGTTCGGTTTTCAAACCCTTTGTTGTCGCGGCTGCTCTTGAGGAAGGCCTTGTTACGGAATCGGATATATTCGATTGTGAAAATGGAAGCTACAAGGTGGAGAACAAGGTCATCCATGAAGCCCAGTATAAAAAATATCAGGGCCTTACCTTGTCAGAAATTCTTAAATATTCAAGCAATATAGGTGCGGTTAAGGTTGCAGAGAGGCTCGGGAAAGAAAGGTTTCACCATTATGCAACACTGTTCGGTTTTGGTTCAAAGACGGGGATCGATCTTCCCGGTGAATCAAATGGAATCCTGAGGAATCCGAATCAATGGAGAGATGTTGACTTTGCGACGATGTCATTTGGTCAGGGCATTTCGGTTACAGCCATACAGTTGATCAGTGCAATGTCCGCCATAGCGAACGGTGGCACACTGATGAAGCCGCATGTCGTTCGATGTCTGGTGGATAAAAAGGGCACGGTGGTGAGGGAATTTGAACCTGAATCGGTAAGGAGAGTTCTCTCCCCTGGAACTTCACGGAAAATCACGTCCATCCTTACCGATGTGGTGGAGGGCGAAGGAGGAACCGGAAAAAATGCCCGTATCGTTAATATTTCTGTAGCGGGGAAAACGGGCACATCGCAAAAACTCGATGTGTACTCGGGCCGTTACTCGTCCAAAAAGGTGGAAGCCTCTTTCGTGGGATTTTTCCCTGCGGAAGATCCCCAGATGGTTATCCTTGTTATTCTCGATGAACCGAAGATTGATAGATGGGGAGGAGCGGCCGCCGCGCCGGTCTTCAAGATGGTTTCGGAACAGATATTGAGATGTTCCAATGATAGTATAAATGTGAGACAGGTTGCCACCGGTGAAGAGGTCGAGGGGGTTCGGATCATTCAGGCATCGGCTATGACGGAAATCAACTATCACAACACCACAGCCGATCAGTCGGTTATCCCTGATTTTGAGGGTATGTCAATAAGGGAGGTCCTCAGGATTTCCCAAAGCAGGGGGATAGATGTAAAGATTGCGGGAAGCGGTTGGGCTGTAAGCCAGAAACCGGGCCCTGGTGTCCGGATAGAGGGTCAGTCCTGTTACGTCTTGTTTGACAGGGGGGTCTGAGAGGGGGCAAGCGGTATGAAACTTTCTCACCTGCTGAATGGAATAGATGTTCTCGGGGTAACGGGAGACACTTCCGGAAATATCTCCGGTATTTGTTACGACTCAAGGAAATGTCAAGAAGGATCTATCTTTGTTGCGATTACCGGCGCTGAGCTTAACGGCCATGATTTTGTGCACGATGCGGTAAAACGAGGGGCACGCTGTGTCGTATACGATGAAGAGAAAGCTCAACCCGTGCCGGATGTGGTTTGTATACAAGTAAGGGACAGCCGTCTGGCGCTGAGCAGCCTGGCGAAAAATTTTTACGACAATCCCTCTCGTGATATCTGCCTGATAGGGGTCACCGGAACGAACGGTAAAACGACGGTAACCTATCTCCTCGAATCTGTACTGAAGTCTGCCGGATTCTCTGTGGGAGTGACAGGAACCGTCAATTATCGGTATGGAGGCACGGAGTTCCCCGCTCCGAATACAACCCCCGAGTCCCTCGATCTGCACCGGATGCTTCGGGAAATGGTTGACGGAGGGGTGACTCATGTGGTGATGGAGGTTTCGTCTCACGCGATCGATCTGAAAAGGATCTATGGGCTTGAGTATAACGTCGGAATATTTACAAACCTCTCTCAGGAGCATCTCGACTATCATCACACCATGGAAGAATACTTCCAGGTGAAAAAAAGTTTTTTTGAAGATGTCCTCGGTTCACGGCCCGCTATTGTGAATGGTGATGATCCATGGGGCATACGGCTCCTAGATGAGATAAGAACACCGATAGTAACATTCGGCATGGGGAAATCATGTGATGTGTCACCCACTGATGTTACCCTTTCCATGAATGGAATATTAGCGAAGATACTGGGACCGGATAGTCGATTCCCGGTATCATCAGCCATGGTCGGAAAATTCAACCTCTATAACATCCTGGCGGCAGTGGCGACTGCCCTGTCGCTCGGAATACCGCAGGAACATATCCGATCCGGCATACAGGCGCTGGAAACCGTTCCCGGTCGTCTGGAAAGAGTGAGTACAGGTGGCGAGCCACCGGTATTCGTAGACTATGCTCATACGGGAGACGCCCTGAGAAAGGTGCTCGAAAATCTTTCTGATTTTAAAAAGGCCAAGATTATAACTGTTTTTGGATGTGGGGGTGACCGGGATCGTACGAAGAGACCCGGCATGGGAAAGATTGCCGCAGCGCTGAGTGACTTGGCCATCATTACCTCTGATAATCCGAGGACGGAGGATCCCTTAAGGATCATAGATGAAATTGAGGGTGGAATCGAAGTCGGCTCAACCAGATACGCTCCTGAAGATATCACAAGCGGCTTTATGGGAAAGGGATACACGATTGTGGCTGATCGAAGGACAGCTATAGCGCTGGCGGTGTCTGTGGCCGATGACTCGGATATTGTGCTGGTCGCAGGGAAGGGGCATGAAAACTATCAGATTATAGGAACCCGGAAATTTCCTTTTGACGACAGAGTGGTTGTCAAAGAGGCTCTAACCACCCGCAGGAAGGGAGGTGTGCATTGAAAGAGATGAAATCTCCCATATTGAAGGCCGGAGAGATAATAACGGCGACAGGAGGAACCCTGATCAAGGGGAATCCTGATGGTATCTTTGAGGGATTGTCTACGGATTCAAGGAATGTGGGCGAAGGTAATCTCTTTATCCCTCTCACGGGGGAGAGATTCGACGGCCATGACTTTATCCGCGATGCGGTGAAAAAGGGTGCTGCCGGACTGCTTGTTCAGAGAGGAGCGGACGAGATACCCGAGGATGCTCTGGATAATATCTGCGTGATTCTTGTTGATGATACCCTGCGCGCACTGGGCGATATAGCCAATCTGTGGAGGAACAAATTCACGATTCCGGTTGTGGCGGTCACGGGTAGCTCCGGCAAGACAACAACGAAAGAGATGATAGCCACGGTGGCGGGACTTTCTGGGACGGTTTTAAAGAGCAAGGGAAATTACAATAACCTTGTAGGACTCCCCCTCAGTCTCCTTGAGCTCAATAGAGGGCATGAAAAGGCCGTCGTTGAGTTGGGAACCAACCGGAGGGGAGAAATAGCAAGACTTACCGACATTGCAAACCCTGATGTCGGTGTTATCACCAATATAGGGCCCGCCCACCTGGAAGGATTCGGGTCTCTCGATGGTATCATGATGGAGAAAGGGGATCTTTTTTCCCATATGAAGGATTCGGGGGTGGCGATTATCAACAGGGATGATCCTTTTTCAAGGGTACTGGCCGACCGATGGACGGGAAGAAATATAAGCTTCGGTATTGATGAGAATGCGTTTGTCCGCGCTGAATCCATATTTATGAGAAATGAGGGGGGGGTAAGTTTTACGCTCAAGATGGGAGGCACGGGCAAAGGGGTCGATATGGCCGTTGTCGGCAGACACAATATATACAATGCACTGGCCTGTGCGGCGGCCTGCCGGGCCATGGATATTGAATATGATCTGATTTGTGAGGGATTGTCGGCATTCAGGCAGATACAGGGCCGCATGGATGTTCACAGGTTGAAGATGGGTGGCACCGTTATTGATGACACCTACAACGCCAATCCCACTTCAACACGGGAAGCCCTTAAGACATTGAACGATTTAAAGGGAAAGAATGAGAGCATTGTTGTTTTTGGAGATATGCTCGAGCTGGGGGAGGAGGCTGAAAGACTGCACGAAGAGGTTGGAAGCGCTATGGCTGAAACCGGCGTGGGCAGCATATTCCTCAGAGGAGATTTCTCGAGATCTGTGGCGAGGGGCGCCATAAAAGAAGGGTTCAGGGAAGACCATATATATTTTGTCGAGACGCCGGACATGATGATGGAGGTGCTCCATTCATTGTTGCGCGGAGGAGACTGGATACTGATAAAAGGATCGAGGAATATGAAAATGGAAAAATTTCTCCACGCAATAATAGCGGAATTCGATCTGGAGGCAGGATAAAGGGGTTTATTCCGGGAGAGGGTTGTGTAAAGGAAAAAATCCGGCAAATGGATTGCTTCTTATCAGTTATGCAGCTTGGGTCAGTTGTAATGGGAAAAATACTGTATATAGTTGTTAACTTGTTGTATGCCACTATATAATGTGGTATGTGTATAAAACTAACGTGTTCTACGGCACACAGTGAGATTGATCAGGGGAATCTATAAGTGATTTATCATTTCTTATATCCACTCAGCGATACATATTCATGGCTTAATGTTTTTCGCTACATAACGTTCAGGACGATATATGCCACGATAACCGCTCTGGTCATCTGTTTTATCCTTGGCCCATGGGTGATTGATAAGCTCCAGTCTCTCGGCATACAACAGCCTATCCGCGGTGATGGCCCCAACGCTCATCTTTCAAAAAAGGGCACGCCCACGATGGGTGGCATCCTTGTCATCTTTTCTGTTGTCGTATCAACCCTTCTCTGGGCAAAACTCAGCGTGGATTATGTCTGGATTGCCCTCATGGTGACGGTGGGATTCGGCGGCATCGGCTTCTGGGATGATTACAAGAAGTTATCAAACGGAAGCAGCAAGGGGGTTCCGGGGATAGTCAAACTCGGAGCGGAGATTATGATAGCACTTTTCGTCAGTGTCGTTCTGTACATGAAGCCGGGTTTCAGCTCGAATCTTGTCGTACCCTTTTTCAAGACCATTCTGCCTGACCTGGGTTGGGGTTATGTGATCCTTTCCACGTTCATTATTGTAGGTGCGGCAAATGCGGTAAACCTTACCGATGGTCTTGACGGCCTTGCCATAAGTCCGGCAACGATATGTTTCGCGACCTACCTTCTTTTTGCCTATTTTGCCGGGAATATAAAGTTATCCGGGTATCTCCAGATACCCTATGTGGCGGGGGTAGGGGAACTCGCGGTTTTCTGTGGGGCCATGGTTGGGGCCGGAATTGGTTTTCTCTGGTACAACACCTATCCTGCTCAAATATTCATGGGAGACGTAGGTTCGCTCTCTCTGGGGGGCGCTTTAGGCACGATAGCCGTTCTGACAAAACAGGAGATACTTCTCGCGATAGTGGGGGGTATCTTTGTGGTTGAGACCTTTTCGGTCATTTTTCAGGTGGGCTGGTTCAAGGTGTCTAATGGGAATCGGATATTCAGGATGGCGCCCATACACCACCATTTTGAATTGAAGGGCTGGGCGGAGCCCAAAGTTATTGTGCGTTTCTGGATTATTTCCATCATCCTTGCGCTAATCGCGATCAGTACGTTGAAGCTGAGGTAATATGGACGATTTTGCATTACGGATTGGTGAATGTTCATGGATCTGAGCGGGAAGAGGGTTCTGGTAATCGGTCTGGGCAGGACGGGCGTGGCGACGGCCGAGTTTCTGCTTGATAAGGGGGCCAGGGTTCTGCTTGCCGATAAAAAACCTGTCTCTGAGTTTGGAAATACCGCCGATGCTTTGAAGGGGCGCGCTGGTGTGGAATTGGGCATCAGGGATGATGATACCAATGTTCTTTCACGAACCGATATGATTGTACCTTCGCCGGGTGTTCCACCATCCAACTGTCTGCTCGAAGAGGGTTTGAGTATGGGAATTCCGGTTCTCAGCGAGTTGGAACTTGCCTCCGGGTATTTGAAAAAACCCGCTATTGCGATTACCGGCACAAACGGGAAAACGACCACGACGAGTCTTCTGGGCAGGATACTTGAGCATTGCGGCAAAAGGGTCTTTGTCGGCGGTAATATAGGTAATCCGCTTATATCGTATGTGAACGGCAGGCAGGAAGACGATTACGCAGTGATAGAAGTAAGCAGTTTTCAGTTGCAGTGGGTCAGGAATTTTCACCCATTTATCGCAATGCTTCTGAATGTAACCAGTGATCACCTCGATTATCATGGTTCTTTTCAAGAATACCGGTCTGTTAAGGAACGAATATTCGCATGTCAGGGTACGGAAGATTTTGCCATTCTGAACGGGGATGACCCTGTGTCGGCTGATATGTCAAAGCGACTGCCGGCCGGACATATCTCATGCTTCAGTTCATCCTCACGATTGCAGGAGGGGATGTTTGTTGATGGCGACTGCCTGAGATACCGTTCTGACGGAAGAGACGAGGAATACCCCATCCGATCGATACGATTAAAGGGGGCGCATAATCTGGAGAATGTGATGGCAGCCGTGCTTGCCTCGAGGATGTGCGGGTGCCCTCCAGAAGGGATTATCAATGTTCTGGAGTCTTTTACCGGTATTCCCCACAGGATAGAATTTGCCGGAAGGGTTGATGGTGTGGAGTACTACAATGATTCCAAGGGTACGAATGTGGATGCGGTCCTCAGGGCGCTCGAATCTTTTCCCGGGCCGGTTGTACTCCTTGTGGGGGGCAGATACAAGGGCGGCGACTTTGGAATACTCACGAAACTGATAAGGGAAAGGGTCAAAACGCTGGTTGTCTTTGGTGAGGCGGGGGAAAAGATACATTCCATCATAGGCGGAATAGTAAAGACTGAACGTGCGGAGAACCTCAGGGATGCAGTCTATATGGCTCGCGATAATTCGTCGTCAGGCGACATTGTATTGCTGTCGCCCGGCTGTTCAAGCTTTGATGAATTTAAAAACTATGAAGAACGAGGATCTGTTTTTAAGGGCATGATTGAGAAAATGGGTCATGAGAAGGATGAGGGGATATGGGAGAACAGTCTTCAACAGTAAGGGGAAAACCGGATGTTGCACTTCTCCTTGTCACAATATCCCTGGTTGTCATCGGAACAGTTATGATCTACAGCTCGAGCTCTATCATTGCCATGGAGAAATATGGCGATGGATACTATTTTATCAAGAAACAGATATTATTTGTCCTGCTCGGGTTTGGCGTCATGGCAGGAATATCCCGATTGCCGTATCGCTGGTGGAAAAGGTTGGCTTATCCCGGCATGCTTATATCCATAGCGCTTCTTGCTCTGCTAATTATTCCGGGTTTCGGCACGAAGGTGAGCGGTGCCACCAGATGGCTTCGCGCAGGAGGCGTTTCTTTCCAGGTATCCGAGCTGGTAAAGATCATGCTCGTTGTATTCCTGGCCCATTATCTTACGAAGAAGATAGGACGTATGAAGGAATTTTCCCGCATCTTCCTGGTTCCATTGGTCATGCTGATGATAATTCTGGGGCTCGTACTGTGCCAGCCTGATTTCGGTGCGGCTGTTATCATGGTTGTGGTTTTCATGCTGATGTTCTATCTGGCGGGTAGCAGGATTGTGTATCTTGCCGGTCTCGTGGCGGCTGTAATCCCTGTGGGAGTTGTTTTGATTATCCATGAAAGTTATCGCATGCAGAGGCTTATGTCGTTTCTCAATCCCTGGGAAGATCCGGCCAATACAGGCTTCCAGATAATACAATCGTTCATTTCCTTCGGCTCGGGCGGGGCTTTCGGTGTGGGACTTGGAAGCGGGATGCAGAAACTCTTTTATCTTCCCGAGCCGCATACGGACTTTATCCTTTCGGTGATCGCGGAAGAGGGCGGTTTTGTCGGGGTTGTCGTTGTCCTTGCTTTGTTTTGTTTCCTTATTTTCCGTGGTTTCTTGATCTCTTTTCACTGTTCGGATCTGTTCGGAATGCTCCTGGCCTCCGGATTGACCACGGTTATCGCGCTGGAGGCATTTATAAATATGGCGGCTGTCATGGGGCTGGTTCCCACGAAAGGGCTGGTGCTCCCCTTTCTCAGTTATGGAGGCACGTCACTGATGATGTGCATGGCGACAGTCGGTATATTGTTGAATATATCTTCTTCCCAGAAAAGGGACGAAGATAATGCTGAAGCTGCATAATCAGAGTAGTACGGGAAGTGGGAGATCAATCCCTTCCCTTGATCGCCACTCTCTGGAGGGTACTGTATGGTACAAATAATTATTATAGGAACGGTGGTTGTAACGGTAATGATTTTCTCGTTGTGCAGGATTTCAAAGAAGAAGGTGCCGTTACCGTAGCAGATGTCAGGGCGCTTTTTCAGGGCAAGGGTCAGATGCCTTGATAGTATGAGAGCCGACCGTGTCATTTTTTGTTTTTTATCCGGTGAAATCATTCCGGGCTATGCGGCCGGATGGGTCGGTTTTGTTATGGGAAGAGAAAAGAAGGGAATCAAGATCATAATTGCGGGGGGTGGTACGGGGGGACATGTATTCCCCGCCGTGGCGATCGCCGGTGAGTTTCTGGAGAGGCACATTGTACAAGAGGTTCTCTTCATCGGGACCGAACGGGGGCTGGAGGCTAGGGTTCTGCGTGATATGGGCTTTGCGCTTCGCACGATCAGGGTGGAGGGGCTGAAGGGCAGAGGGTTTGCCGGGACGATAGGCGGGATGCTGAAAGTCCCGGGAAGCATAGCACAGTCGGTGTCTATTCTGCGTGCGTTCCACCCTGATATCGCCCTTGGTGTGGGGGGATACGCTTCAGGCCCGGCGGTGATAGCGGCCCATTTTATGGGTATAAAGACGGCGATCGCGGAACAGAATGCCCTCCCCGGTTTCACGAATCGGATGCTCGGCAGGTTTGTGGACAGGATTTTTCTCACCTTTCCCGACAACGGGAGATGGTTTTCGGATGTAAAGACGGTCGTTACGGGAAACCCGGTGAGAAGGGAATTTGTACGGGGGATGAAAAGATCTCATAGGGAGGGGAACACGTTTTCCATCCTTATTTTCGGCGGAAGCCAGGGGGCATCGGCTATCAACCGGGCGGTTGTGGAATCTATGCAGTATTTGAATGACATACGTGACAGACTGGTGATTACCCACCAGACGGGGGATAGAGATCTGGATGAGGTGTCTGCCGCCTATCGTAATCATGGGATCAATGCCGGGGTGCATCCCTTCATTACCGATATGGCATCGGCATATGGATCGGCGGACCTTCTGATATGCAGAGCGGGAGCGACCTCAATCGCCGAGATAACCGCGAGTGGAAAGGCATCCGTTCTGATCCCCTATCCGTTCGCGGCGGGAGGTCACCAGGAGTTGAACGCGCGGATGCTGGCCGATACGGGCGCGGCCGAGATGATCCTCGAAGAGAGGCTTGATGGAAGAACCCTTGCCGGGGTTATCAGGAGACTTGCCGGCAGCCCGGAGACCATACGCAGGATGGAGGAGAAATCCGAAGGGCTGGGAAATGTGAAAGCAGCGGAATGCATCGTAGATGAGTGTCTGGCGATGTTAGGATATAGGAAACAGGGAAACATATAATGTACCGGAGAGTGAAGAACATACATTTTGTCGGGATAGGGGGCATCGGTATGAGCGGGATTGCCGAGGTCCTCCTGAATCTCGGATATATGATCAGCGGGTCGGACCTGGAAGAGACCGATATCACAACGAGGCTGCAATGCCTCGGAGCCCGGATATTTCAGGGGCACAGGCCGACAAATCTCACTGCCGCCGACGTGGTGGTGAAGTCAACGGCGATCGGTGAAGATAATCCCGAGGTAATGGAGGCCCACAGCCGGAATATTCCGGTTATTCCGAGGGCCGAAATGCTGGCCGAACTGTTGAAACTTAAATATTCCATAGCCGTATCGGGCAGCCATGGGAAGACGACAACCACCTCCATTATTTCGACCGTGCTCGCGCATGGCGGTCTTGACCCTACGATGGTGATAGGGGGCAGGCTGGACAGCATCGGGAGCAACGCACGGTTGGGGGCAGGGGGATTTATCGTTGCTGAAGCCGACGAGAGCGATGGTTCTTTCCTCCGGCTGAATCCCTATATCGCCGTTATTACGAATATAGACCGCGAGCATCTGGACTATTATCCCGGAATAGGGGAGATCAAGGATGCCTTCCTGCAATTCGCCAACTCGGTTCCCTTTTATGGGGCCGTTATACTATGCGGTGATTGCGAAAATGTGCGGGATATTTTGCCGAGGGTGAAAAGAAAGGCCGTCACCTATGGCATACATAAAGAAGCCGATTTCAGGGCAGCCGATATATCCTTTGACGGACTGACGTCACACTATTCTCTCTACCGCAGAGAAGCACTCCTGGGTGAGATTGAGGTTCGAGTCCCGGGTCTCTTTAATGTCTACAACTCCATGGCCGCCGTGGCGGTGGCCCTGGAACTTGGCATGGAATTTTCCGCGATACGCGAAGGGATACGCGCCTATAAAGGTGTCCACCGTCGACTGGAGATCAAGGGGCAGGCCGGTGGCGTCACGGTGATTGATGATTATGGCCACCACCCGACGGAGATTAAGGAGGTACTGGCAGCCGCGAAGAATGCATGGAAAGGCAGACTTGTTGCTGTGTTCCAGCCACACCGTTATACGCGTACCCGTGCTCTGTTTGACGAGTTTCTGGGTTCCTTTGACGATGCCGAGGTGCTGATCCTGACGGATATATATGCCGCCAGCGAGAAGGAGATACAGGGCGTTCATTCCATGACCCTCAGTAAGGGCATCCAGGATCATGGCCATGGCGATGTCACGTACCTGTCGGGTTTTAAGGAAATAGTCGATCATTTGTGTGCCATAAAAAAACCGGGCGATGTGGTTATCACGCTTGGGGCGGGAAATGTGTGGAAGATAGGGGAGGAGTTGCTGGGAAGACTGAGAAGCGCGGAGTCAGGGGAGACCGATAAGGAATAGGGCCGATGATTGCAAACCGACAGTTCAGGGACAAGATAGGCGGCATGATCGCCGGAAGGGTGCTTTTCGATGAGCCCATGTCTCTGCACACATCCATGGGAATCGGGGGAAGGGCGGATGCCCTGATCTTTCCCGCCACTGACGGTGAGCTTAAAGATATTGTTTCCTTTTTCTTTACGCAGGGAATTCCTTTCCTCCCTGTCGGGAACTGTACAAATCTTATTGT
>JAFGQD010000049.1 GCA_016935875.1 Deltaproteobacteria bacterium | reverse complement strand
TGGGATGGTAAGGAGTTTGTGGACGTAGATAACTGGGACACCTATTCAGGCGAGTGGAAGTGGACTTTTCTGACCAACGCCTTCTGGGGTGAAGACGGTGTGGGAGACTGGACGCTGGCTATGGCAGACATGCGGGCCGGGGAAACCGGAACCTGGAACAGTTATAATATCTGTCTCCACATGGGACAGATGATGCTGCAGACTGAAGGCACTATGACCCAGAGCGCGGACATAAACGCCGACTCCTTGTCGCTGACAAATTCCGGTACGATCTTCGTGAATCCGAGCGGCCTGACCTTTCGGGTCAGGGGAAATGTTATTATCCAGGCGGGAGAGCTTGTGGTGAACGGGCAGATCACCGAGAAAGCCGGTTCGTTTGGCAACCGTTTGAGCCTCAGTGGCGGCACGGTCAGCGGGACGGGCCATATTGCCGCTTCCCGGGGATTCTATAACAGCGGCGGCACGGTGTCTCCGGGTAACTCGATAGGCACCCTCACGATTAACGGCGACTATCACCAGACAGCCGATGGGACACTGCTCATAGAAATTAACCCCACCAGCAGTGATCTGCTTGTGATAAATGGCGCCGCGTCACTGGACGGCACTGTTCAGGCCACGTGGTCGGGCCTCTCTGCGCCGGCCATGCTGGGCAACTCCTGGACGTTTCTTACCACCAGCTCGGGAGTGTCCGGCACGTTCTCCCCGGACCCTGCCGCGAACATAACTCCGACAGTGGTTCTTCAGCCGAAATATGATCTGTCCGACCAGGTCTATCTCGTCATGGAGCGCGACTACGTCAATACCACTCTTATCCCCTATCTCACGTCCCGTGAACGGGCGGTCGGCACTATGCTGAACAGCGTCGCCAGTCAGGCTAGCGGTGACCTGAGCACGGTCTTGGAAGCTATCGATGCCCTTTCCACTTATAGTGAGGCGGCTAATGCCCTGGATCAACTGGCGCCCAAAAGCGGTGCCGCCCAGTCCGGTCTGAGCTTCGCGGGCTCCACGGTTCAGAACCATAATATAACCGGTCGTCTGAGCGATGCGCGGGGTGGCGTGCGGGGATTCAGCGTAAGAGGTTTAGAACTCAGAAACGGCGAGGCCGTATATAATCAATACACTCAAATTGCAAGTAACAGCCCTGATCTTTCAGGTATGTTGATGGCTGGCCTTGACGATCGATGGGGTTTCTTCGTTACGGGAAACGCCACCTCCGCGGATCAAAGAAGTACTGCCGAGCAGATGGGTTTCGACTTCAAAAGCGCCGGAGTCACCGTGGGGATGGACTGCCGTTTCGGTAAAAACGTTATCGCCGGCCTCATGACCGGCTACAATCGCTCGGACGCTGATCTGGACGACGCCGGCAGCACAGTGGAAATGAAATCCCGTGTACTGGGGGCCTACGGGACCTATTATAAGCAGGGATTCTATGTCGACGGCCATCTCAATTACGCTTGGAACAGTTATGATAATACACGGCGCATCGTGTTCCCCGGTGTTGACCGTACGGCTGTTTCCGATCCGAAGGGTAAACAAGTAACGGCGTATTGCGGCACCGGCTACGACTACACTCTGGGAAAGTGGACCATGGGGCCCACTCTCTCCCTGCAATATGTCGATCTAACTGTTGACGATTACACTGAGTCCGGCGCCGATTCCCTGAATCTCCATGTGAATACCCAGACGGCTGAATCTCTTCAGGGTAGCATCGGAGCGGCGGTTTCATACAAGTGGGACACAAAAGAAGCCACCTTTATTCCCAGTGCGTGGGTAGCCTATAAACGAGAATTTTCCAATGACGGAGACGTCATCACAGCCCAACTGGCACAAGTGAGCACAGCCTTTTCAGACAAAACGGTCGCCCCTGAAAAGAATTTTGCGGTGATAGGGGCGAGTTTGTCAGCTATAATCAACCAGCGGACGACGGCTTATGTCGATTACCAGTTCCGGGTGGGAAGAGAAAGAGAATACAAGGAAAACACCATCAACGTCGGCTTGAGAGTACAATTCTAAGACATGGCCATCTTTAATAAGAAATTCCTTTTTCGTGAAGAGAATATAAGAAAAACGGCCTTGTGAATCAATATATTAATGACCACAACATATGGTATGGGGTGCCGATGATATCATGGGGAGGTAATGTATCAGGGGCACCCCAACTTGCCGAAAGAGCTATCTGCTTTTCGACTGTTTCATCTTTCACGACGGTATTTTCAGGCATGGTTAGACCAGACCTTTCCTGCACGCTCATTTGCCTCATGCGTCTTATTATTTTTTTATAGCATATCACTTTTCGATTGTTGTGGACCGCAATGTAATTCTTGCACATATTATTCTTGATTCACTCGTAAAAAGTCAGTTTTCTTCGCTCAGAACCATTTTTGGGATGCTGTTATCGCCCGGCTAAAAATCTAAAACTCGTGCTTACGCACTCAAACAGCTAAATTTTCTCAACGCCGGTCACTACCATCATCTTTTTCCCAAAATGCTTCGATTCGCTCCGAAAAGACTTTTTACGAACTTGTCATTCTTTCATTTTGTAACTATCTTCTTTTCCGGCATTTGCTGCATCACATCAAAAATCAGTAAAATCCCTATCGTTTATTGGAATAATGCGATGAGGCTTTACTGCCTTCGGTCCCGATGAAGGAGGAGATGGGAGTTTGGATGTTTCACTGTCCATTTTCAACAACTTTGTCAGACCCGCCTGTCTTTTTTTCGATGCTCCATTTCCGCGACCGTTTCTTCCGCCGATAAGCACGGTTAATTCACCTACAATTGCCTGCATCTCCTTGGCCTGCGAATTCATTTGTTCTGATGCCGCAGCAGATTCCTCTGCATTTGATGCACTTTGTTGCGCCACCTTATCCATTTCGGAAATTGCTTTATTGATTTGTTCAAGCCCCAGGGCCTGTTCTTTTGATGCTACCGCTATTTCACTCACCAGGTTACTGATTTTGCACGTAATCTCTTCGTTATTCTTAAAAGCTTCATATGCATCCGAAGTGAGTCCTGCGCCCTCTTTTACGGACTTTACCGTATTCCTTATCAACTCACTTGTATTTTTGGAGGCCTCTGCGGCCCTCATTGCAAGGTTCCTGACTTCATCGGCAACGACTGCAAACCCAGCACCGGCTTCGCCGGCACGGGCGGCTTCAACTGCCGCATTGAGAGCAAGAAGATTCGTCTGGAAAGCAATTTCATCGATTGTTTTAATAATATTCTGTGTTTCATGGGCGTTCCTGGTGATATCGTCTATTGAAACTTTTACCTGCTCGAACTTCGTACTAACATCATCAACAATATTGCTGACATCTTTAACGAGATTATTTGACTCGCGGGCGTTCTCCGAATTTTGCTTCGTCATAAAAGCCATTTCTTCAAGGGAGGAAGATGTTTCTTGAATGGAAGCCGCCTGTTCGGATGAACCTTCCGCCAGTTGCTGACTGGCCTGTGCAATCTGAAGTGAGGCAGAAGTAATCTGTTCAGCACCTTCATTCAGCACATCTATTGTTTTTTTAAGAGGTCCGGCAATGTTTCGTGTGAGGAAAAATCCAAAGCCACCGCCAATTATCGACAGGATGAGAGAAACTATGGCAATAAAATAGATCATCGCCTTAAAGCTCTCATTTGCTTTGACAGCGGCAACCTCAATTTCATCTTCGTACGCTCCGGCCCCGATTACCCAATCCCATGGTTCATAATAAGCGAGTTTTACCATCTTGATTCGTGCGGATTTATCGCCGGCGTTTTTCCACGGATACTTTATCGTTCCGATTTCTCCTGGACCAAGCGCCAAACTTTTTCTAATAATCGCCTGAATAAAGAAATTGCCATTACTATCCTGCGCATTCCAGATGTCTTCGCCATCACGCTTACCCTTGAAAGAAACGATGTATCGTCCTTTCTGGCTACTCTTTCCGCCCAAGACGTATACATAGCCGGTTGAACCGATCTTCTTGGACATAATCATATTTTTCACGGATGATTCTATATGTGCTTTTACAATTTGCTGCATTTCTTTTTTGTATGATGAAGCCGAAATTATCCAATTCCACGGCTCAAAGATTTCCTGCGCGATTGATTTTGCCTGTTCAAATTGTTCACCGGGATCCTTCCACATGTATTCAATATATGTTGAGCTTCCCGACAAAACCTGCTTTTTAGCAAAATCATACCTGGTTAGATCGACACCAATCAAAGCTTTTTGAGGGTGAACAAGGGTTGTTCCTTGTTTCGACAGGACGTAGATATATCCCGTTTCCCCAACCTTCTGGGATGAAAGATAAGCTGCGGCATCCTGTTTTGCCTCCGCTTCACTCATTTCCCCTTTCTTGAATTTATTGTAGAAATGCTGCACTCCTTCTTTGGCATTCCTGGCAACTGCCAGACAGCTCGTCCTGATAACGCTATCTGATGATTGCTCAATCGTCTCGTAGATACCTTTTGAAATGTTCGTGAGATCCGCATCACACATCTTCTTGACTTCCGAATAAACCAACGCTTTAACCTGATTTGTCTTTAACTGTGTGAATCCAAGTATGACCATGACAGGAATTATCGTACAACATACTGCCAAAGTGACAATTTTTGTTCC
>JAFGQD010000048.1 GCA_016935875.1 Deltaproteobacteria bacterium | reverse complement strand
GTGCGCGGATATATGCCGAGATTGCGGGGACCGGATCAACCAGCGATGCCTTTCACATGGCGGCTCCCCCTCCGGGACATGAAGGAGCCGTCAGGTGCATGCGGCTCGCCCTGCAGGATGCGGAGATGGAGCCCGCAGATATCGACTACATAAACGCGCACGGTACAGCAACGCCCCTTAACGATACGTATGAAACGAAGGCAATCAAAGAGGTATTCGGGCAGCATTGCCAAGAGCTTGCCGTCAGTTCGACAAAGTCCATGACAGGTCATATGCTGGGCGCCGCGGGTGGCGTTGAGGCCATCTTTTCTGTCAAGGCCATACAGGAAGGGATCGTACCTCCGACGATAAATCTGGACAATCCGGATCCAACATGTGATCTGAATTATACGCCACACAGAGCACAACACAGGGACATCAGGGCCGCCATGTCGAACACCTTCGGATTCGGTGGCGTCAATTCGGTTATTGTCTATAAAAAATTTGAAAGCTGAGGGGGAACCAATTCTGAAGATTATTATAGGTTCCGATCATGCCGGCTTTGATCTGAAAGAAGCACTGAAAGAGTCAATCAGCGGGATGACGGATGTCGGAACGTACAGTGTTGAACCTGTGGATTATCCCGATTTTGCTTCCAAGGTTGCCCGCGCGATTTCCGTGGGGGAGTTTGAAAGGGGAATCCTGATCTGCGGTTCCGGAGTGGGCATGTCAATAGTCGCAAATAAATTTCCGGGTGTGAGGGCCGCGCTCTGCACGGATACTGATACGGCCCGTATGAGCAGGATGCATAACGATGCCAATGTCCTCGTCCTTGCCGGAAGACGCACGAACATAGAGACGGCCGTAGCTATTGTAACCGTGTGGTTGGATACTGAATTTGAGGGCGGTCGTCACAGGAGACGACTCGACAAGATAAACAATATTGAGGAGGAAAATACATAATGTCCGTTTTGTGGGATACAGACCCGGAAATAGCCCGGGCGATTCTTGATGAAACCAGACGGCAGTCCGGCAAGCTTGAACTCATTGCCTCGGAGAATTTCGTGAGCGAGGCGGTTCTTGAAGCCCAGGGTTGCATTATGACGAACAAATATGCGGAAGGGTATCCTGGCAAGAGATATTACGGCGGGTGCGAGTTTGTCGATGTCGCGGAGAACCTTGCCATAGAGCGCGCAAAAAGACTCTTCGGCGCCGATCATGTCAATGTTCAGCCGCACTCCGGAAGCCAGGCGAATATGGCGGTCTATTTCGCCGCACTCCAGCCCGGCGATACGATCCTCGGAATGAATCTCTCCCATGGCGGGCATTTGACTCATGGAAGCCCGGTCAACTTTTCAGGAAGGCTCTACAATGTCGTTTCATACGGTGTGGACAGAGAAACGGAAACTATAGATTTCAATGAAGTCGAAGATCAGGCAAAAAAACATAACCCCAAAATGATTGTCGTTGGCGCAAGCGCTTATCCAAGAACTATCGACTTCGAGGCATTCAGAGTGATAGCGGATAAGACCGGGGCGGTTATCATGGCGGATATCGCCCATATAGCGGGTCTCATCGCGGCGGATCTGCACCCTTCTCCTGTTGGGGTTTGTGAATTTGTCACATCGACAACCCACAAGACACTACGCGGTCCGCGGGGCGGTCTCATCATGTGCAAGGAAGAATTTGCCAAGATATTGAACAGCCGCGTTTTCCCGGGCAGTCAGGGTGGACCACTGATGCATATCATCGCGGCCAAGGCGGTGGCATTCAAGGAGGCCCTTGAACCGGCATTCAAGGAGTATCAGCTCCAGATCCTGAAGAACGCCAAGGCCCTGGCTGAGGCACTGACGGACAAAGGACTTCGCCTCGTCTCCGGTGGCACCGATAATCACCTGATACTGATTGATCTTACCGCCAAAGGGGTTACTGGAAAGGACGCCGAAGCCGCACTCGACAGAGCAGGGATAACCACAAATAAAAACGGCATACCATTTGATACACAAGGCCCGATGATTACAAGCGGCATACGAGTTGGTACACCCGCCCTGACGACGAGGGGGATGAAAGAAGAGGAGATGAGGAAGATTGCGCATCTTATGGCTTACATTATTGATGATGTCGATAATGAAGAGCATATAAAGGAAGTCAGAAAAGAGGTTGATTCCCTGTGCGAAGACTTTCCACTGTACGAGAATAGGCTGAAGTCCGGGGGCTTTTAGCTCACTCACAGCAATAGATTGTTGTCTGTTCAGGTTGAGAGAGACATAAGGAAACGCGGAAGATGAAACCCGAAACGCAGACCACACGTCCTTCCTGGGATCAATATTTCATGGATATTGTCGAACTTGTTTCAAGGCGTTCCACATGCCTGCGTCGCAAGGTCGGAGCCGTTCTTGTAAGGGATAAGCGAATGCTGGCAACAGGGTACAACGGTCCGCCTGCGGGCATACGACACTGTTCGGAGGTAGGGTGCCTGAGAGACCAAATGAGTGTCCCGTCGGGTGAGCGTCATGAACTGTGCAGGGGACTTCACGCCGAACAGAATGCTATCATTCAGGCCGCTCTTCATGGTGTGAGCACAAAGGGCGCAACGATCTACTGCACCAACCACCCGTGCATAATATGTTCCAAGATGATTATAAATTCCGGAATAGTCTCTGTCGTCTATACCGAGAACTATCGTGATGAGCTTGCCGAAGAGATGCTCAGGGAGGCGGGCGTAGGAGCGAGAAAACCATGAATTGTCCTTTCTGTTCCAACGGAGAAAACAAGGTTATTGATTCACGGATAAGCAGAGACGGGACCGCGATACGAAGACGGAGAGAGTGTCTGGGCTGCAAAAAACGATTCACCACCTACGAATATGTCGAGGATGTTCTTCCCGTGGTGGTGAAGAAGGATGGCAGGAGAGAATCTTTCGACAGGGGTAAGATCTTTTCAGGGATAAAAAAGGCGTGTGAGAAACGCCCGATCAGTATGGAGATTATAGAAGAAACAGTTGACAGAATTGAGCAGGAGTGCCAGGAATCCACCTTAAAGGAGATACCAACTCACGTTATAGGCGAAAAGATTATGGAAGAGCTTCATACCCTTGATGGGGTGGCCTATGTCAGGTTCGCGTCCGTGTACAGGGAGTTCAGGGACGTGAATGAATTCATAGATGAGTTGAAGGGATTTCTCAAAAAGGACAGGTAATGTTTACCGGTATTGTTGAAAGTGTAGGCATTGTGAAGAGGACAGCCAGAAGGGGAGAGGATCTCCTCCTGAGCATACACACGTCGATGAGCCTCGATGATGTCACGATAGGTGACAGCGTGGCGGTGAGTGGCGCCTGCCTTACCGTTGTTGAAGTTACGGATGGCAGTTTTTCCGCGGATGTTTCAGCGGAAACCCTGGCAAAGACAACCTTGCGGGCGTTGAAGATTGGAGACAGGGTCAACCTGGAAAAGGCCCTTACATTACAGTCGCACCTGGGCGGACATTTTGTCCTTGGACATGTCGATTGCGTCGGAGATATCCGCGAGAGGAAGGAACGGTCAAACTCCATCATATTCGGTGTGGAAGTAGGCGAAGAGACGGGCCGGTACATTGTCCGGAAGGGGTCTGTTGCGGTGGACGGTATCAGCCTTACCGTTAACGAATATGAAAAAAACAGATTTTATGTTAATATTATTCCTCACACCGCTCGGGAGACGACACTCGGGTTCAAGAAGGCGGGTGACCGGGTGAATGTTGAAACAGACATCCTGGGAAAGTATGTGGAACGATTCGTCCATCCCGACAGGGGAATCGATGAGGATTTTCTGTCGAAACATGGATTTCTTACATAACGCTGTAAGAGAAAAATAGATGAGGATAAGAGGAGCAAAATGGTTAGTACGATACAAGAGGCTATTGAAGATATAAAAAATGGCAAGATGGTAATACTGGTTGATGATGAAGACAGAGAAAATGAAGGTGACTTGTGTATGGCCGCTGAGCACGTCACGCCGGAGGCTATCAATTTTATGGCAAAACACGGCAGGGGTTTGATATGTCTTTCCATGGCCGGCGATCTTGCGGACCGGATGGAACTCCCTCTGATGACCACCAATAATAAATCTCAATTCGGTACGGCCTTTACAATTTCCATTGAGGCAAGGAAGGGAGTTACTACGGGGATCTCCGCTAAGGACAGGGCAACAACCATATTGACAGCCGTAGCCGACGACGCACAGCCCGGTGATCTGGTCAGTCCGGGGCACGTTTTCCCCATACGGGCGCGCAAAGGGGGCGTCCTGGTTCGGACAGGGCAGACCGAAGGGTCTGTTGATCTGGCCAGGTTGGCGTATCTGAAACCTGCGGGCGTTATCTGTGAGATCATGAAGGAAGACGGTACCATGGCGAGGATGCCCGATCTTGATCTGTTTGCAAAGGAGCACGGCATCAAGATCGTCACCGTTGCCGACCTGATTGATTTCCGGATGCAACATGAACGCCTTATAAAAAGGGTCGCCGAAGCAACGCTCCCCACCAAATACGGTGGAGAATTCAAGATCATCGTCTATGAGAATGATGTGGATGAGATGAAGCATATCGCCCTCGTCAAGGGTGATATACAGCCCGAAGATGAGGTGCTTGTCCGGGTGCATTCCGAGTGCGTAACCGGGGATCTTTTCGGGTCGCTGCGCTGTGATTGTGGTGACCAGCTTCACAAGGCTATGGAGATGGTGGACAAAGAGGGGAAAGGCGTCATCGTATATATGCACCAGGAGGGCAGAGGGATCGGACTCGCGAACAAGATAAAGGCCTATCACCTGCAGGAACAGGGAAGGGATACTGTCGAGGCGAATATTGAGCTGGGATTTAAAGAAGATCTCAGAGATTACGGGATAGGGGCACAGATCCTTGTTGATCTTGGCGTCAGAAAGATGCGTTTGATGACGAACAATCCCAAAAAAATTGTGGGGGTTGAGGGTTACGGTGTAGAGGTAGTAGAGAGGGTTCCCATCGAGATTCAGCCGAACAAGGACAGTGTTCGCTATCTGAAAACGAAGAAGGATAAGATGGGACATTTACTGGAAATATAACTATGGCGATTTCGCAAAGAATCGAATTTGTCAAACCTGTCATTGTAGACATACGAAGAAACCTTCTATCCCAGGCAGTTATGTAATGAAGATTCATCGTATTAGTTTGAGATCACAGGCTGATGAGATGTATTTCGAAGCCGTCAGAAAAGAATGGAGAACCTAATATGCCGAAAATCATAGAGGGAAAGATCATCGCCAAAGGACTCAGGTTTGGTATAGTAGCCAGCCGGTTCAATGATTTCATCTGCTCGAAACTCATAGAAGGGGCGCTGGATGCCCTTAAACGGTCGGGTGCGGATGAGAAAGACATCACCGTCGTGAGGGTGCCCGGAGCCTTCGAGATACCGCTCGCGGCAAAAAAGCTTGCAAAGAGCGGCAACTTTGATGCGGTTATCTGTCTTGGAGCCGTAATACGGGGTGCCACGCCGCATTTCGAATATGTGAGTTCCGAGGTGTCCAAAGGTGTCGCGCACGTGACATTGGAAACAGAAATGCCGGTTGCTTTCGGTATCATTACATCCGACACGATAGAGCAGGCGATAGAGCGGGCCGGAACAAAATCCGGCAACAAGGGATGGGATGCCGCCATATCAGCCATCGAGATGGCCAATCTCTTTAAGTTATTATAACCAGTATCCGAACCAGAGGAATTGATGGGTCATAGAAGGAAGGCCAGAGAGATTGCCCTGCAGGTTCTCTATCAGATTGATGTTTCGCAGGTCGATGTTGATGAAGCAATAGAGCTCTTCCGGGATAACTTCGGAATGCCGCAGGAGTCGGTTGGATTCTCAACGCAGTTGATAACGTGTACCCGGGAACATCTTACGGAAATAGATGACCTTATCAGAAAATGTTCCGAACACTGGTCACTGGAACGTATGTCGACGGTTGATAAAAATATCCTCAGAATGGCGGTTTACGAATTCCTGTACTGTGACGATATTCCCCCGAAGGTGACCCTGAACGAAGCGATTGACATAGGGAAACATTATGGTTCGGACAACTCGGGTTCTTTTATAAATGGCATTCTTGATGCCATGTATTCGAAACTCTGGGGAAAAGATGAAGATTAATGTATTGTCAGAATCGTTGGATGCGCTGGCATATGACGGTCTGGTCTTGGGATTTTTCTCTGATGAAAGGCCTCCAAGGGGCTATTGCGGTCTTGCGGATTGGCGTCTGAACGGTCTGATTTCGAAGCTGATCGTGGAAGGCAGAATTACAGGCGCTTTCATGGAAAAGACCCTCATCTTTTCTAATCATCGGATACCTTCCTCAAAGACATTTCTTCTGGGTCTCGGAGAATCAACTCAATTGACATATGAAAAATTATATACGGCAGGATCAACTATCTCTCAGACGCTCAGTGAGACAGAGTGTGCCGACTTAGTCTTTGACATCCCCGGTTCCGGCAGATGTAATCTGGAGATACCAAGGATGGCGGTGGCAATGGTATCGGGAGTGTTCGATTTCTGTGATCGGAAACAGGGGGGTGTGGCATCCGACATGACAGTATTGAGTGACAGAAATTATTTTGATGAGGTTGTCCTGGGGATGCACGAGTTTAAAGTGAGTGTAAAGAACAGGATTGCGGTTGATGTAATAGATCAGGCTGCATCTGCGAGGATTGCATAAACATGATAGTCATTGTCATAGGAGCCGGGGAAGTCGGTTATAATATTTCAGATATCCTCTCTAAAGAGGGTAATGATATTATCATTATCGACAAAGATGAAGCGCGCCTGAAGAATGTCTCCGAAAATCTGGATGTGCAGACCATAGTGGGCAGTGGAAGCAGCCCGCAGGTGCTGAAAAAGGCGAAACTGAGCCAGGCGGAGATGGTGGTTGCCGTAACCGACAGCGATGAGACCAACATCGTGGCATGCCTTCTTGCCTCCGCGCAATCAACGTCTCCATTCAAGATCGCACGGATACGAAACCCCGACCTGAACAAGGATTCCGCCCTCTTCGACAAGGCTCATCTCAACATAGACCTCTGTATAAATCCGGAGCGGGAGGCGGTGAATGATGTCATCAACCTCATGGAATACTCCGGGGCTTCGGAGGTAATAGATTTCTCCGAGGGCAGGGTCAAACTCGTTTCATTCTATGTGGATTCAGAGTGCAGTTCAGTAGGGAAGAACCTTCAGCAGATCATGGAGACGTACAGGGATGGGGAGGATATTCTTATTGCCTCTATCACGCGTGGAAATGAACCCATCATACCCTCCGGAAAGACGGTGATCAAAGAAAAAGACCACCTCTTTGTCTTTGCCAAATCCGGGGATGTGCGGAATATGCTGAAATTCTTCGGTAAGAAGGCGGAATCACCAGAGCGGGTGTTTATCATCGGTGGAGGCAACACGGCTCTTATGCTCGCGGAGCGGCTCGAAAAGGAATGGGTCGGCACCATAAAGATTATCGAGAAGAGACAAGACCGGTGCGAATTGCTTGCCTCAAGACTGGACAGGACCATCTGCCTGCATGGGGACGGGACGGATCAGGACCTGCTCAAAGAGGAAAACATACAGGATGCCGATTACTTCATCGCGGTTACCGATGATGAGGAGGCGAACATCTTAAGTGCCCTCCTGGCAAAACAGTTGGGGGCCAAAAAGACCATATCACTTGTCAATAAGGCCGGCTATACCCATCTAATTCCCTTACTGGGTATAGACGGTGTTATGAACCCCCGGCGGGCGAGTATCGGCAAGATACTGCACTTCATACGAAAGGGTAAGGTTATTTCCGCAACGCCCCTCGGTGATGAGAAGGCGGAAGCCGTTGAATTTATCGCGCTTGAAACATCCGACATAACAAACAGACCCCTGAAGGATATCGATTTCCCCAAGGGAACCATTATCGGTGCGATTACCAGGAATGGTGAGGTAATCATCCCCGGAGGAGATTCCATTATACTCCCGGGTGATCATGTGATACTGGTAGCCCTCCGATCCTCGATTCCGCAGATCGAAAAAATCCTTACGGTCAAACTGGATTATTTTGGATGAACACAAAGAATATATTCTATATCTTGGGGACCCTCGTCTTCTTCCTGGGCCTTACCATGTTTCTCCCCCTCTCTTGCTCCCTCTACTACCGGGAGGGGGATGCCAACGCCTTTCTCTACTCCATAGCGATAACGATCAGTATCGGCGCGCTCTTTTATTTCCTGTTCAGACCGGTCGACGAAAAGATCAGCCTGACACACAAGGAGGGGTTTCTTATTGTCGCCACGGGGTGGTTTCTCGTCGCGGTATTCGGGTCACTTCCCTATATGATCCACGGTCTGCTCCCTCATTTCAGTGATGCCTTTTTCGAATCGATATCAGGTTTTACCACTACCGGGGCCACGGTCATCACGAACATAGGAGATCTTCCCCATGGGATACTCCTCTGGCGCTCACTGACACAGTGGCTGGGGGGGATGGGAATTATTATACTGTCCATCGCCATCCTGCCGCTCCTCGGCGTGGGGGGCATGCAGTTATACAAGGCGGAACTGCCCAGTCCGGTGAAGGACAAGATCACCCCCCGTATTGCAGAGACGGCGCGCACCCTGTGGATAGTCTATGTCATCATCTCCATTGTTGAATTTATCATGCTGCTCACGGGAGGGATGGATGTATTCAATTCCCTCTGCCACAGCTTTACCACGATGGCCACCGGCGGCTTTTCCACCAGCGATGCCAGTATCGCGCAATTCCACAGCGCCTATATAGACGGGGTCATTACCTTCTTTATGCTGGTTGCGGGGATAAACTTTACGCTTCACTACAGCCTTATCATGGGAAACTTCAGGGCTATCCTTGGAAACAGCGAACTCCGCTTCTACCTTGGGATTATTCTGACCGCCGTAATAATAATAACCATCAGCCTGAAACAAAACTCAATCTACGAAGGGGGGGGATATCTGCGGTACGCCTCATTCCAGGTCGTTTCCATAATCACGACGACCGGTTTTACCACAGCCAATTTCGACAACTGGCCGGCCCTGTCGAAGATTATCCTCCTTGTGCTGATGTTTGTAGGAGGATCGGCCGGGTCCACAGGCGGAAGCATAAAATGTCTCAGGATCCTCCTCATCCTGAAACACAGCTATCAGGAGCTGTACCGGCTCGTTCATCCCCATGCCGTAACCGCGGTGAAGCTTGGAAAGAGGATCGTGTACCCCGAAACCATGGCGAGTATATGGGGCTTTTTCCTGCTGTATCTTATGATGACGATTGTCGCATCCATCATCCTGACGCTGCTGGGACTGGATATGATGACGGCATTCTCGTCCGTCGCCGCCACTATCGGGAATGTGGGCCCCGGATTCGGCGCCGTCAACCCCTCTGCAACCTACAGCGAAATACCCTGCCTGGGCAAGTGGGTCCTTTCCTTCTGCATGCTTGCCGGAAGGCTTGAGATATACACGGTCTTAATCCTGTTTATTCCCGAATTTTGGAAGAGATGAAGAGATAAGGAAGATTTCCCTGTTGATCATGCCGCCTCAAAATTGAAAAACAGTGAAGACAGCCACTAATTTTTGATTTTCATCCCCGATCAACTCCGCTCTCACATTATTCTGTGCCGGCATTGTCTGGTACTGGCTCGCGTCCGGGAGCCATGATACCGCGGCGTTCGAGCAGGGATCCTTCAAGTCGATATAATTCGATGAGGGCCTTGAGATAATTTGCAATCGCCTGAATTTCGGCAATACGGCTTGATAAGAGATCGCGCTGGGCCTGGGCAACAAGGAGTGTTGTCGATTTGCCAACGCGGAACTTTTCCGTCTCAATGCGGGCCTTTTCCATTTGGAAGGCTCCGGTGGCCGCCGTGGCGGCAATTTGTTCCTTTGCCCGATTTGCCTCGATGTAGGCTGAACGGACGTCTACCTGAACGAGTTGGACAAGATTCTTCATGGCCTCTTCGGCCTGCTTTCGGCTGAGGAGCGATTTTCGGTGTTCGGCCCGTGCCTTGCGGTTTATGAACGGATATTCCAGTGAGACACCAGCCAGGATATCATAATAATCCCCGTCAATATCTCTGACGGAGCTCCCGAAGGAGCCGGCGTATCCTGTTTTCCCGAGATTTATGAAGAAATCCATCTTGGGGAGAAGCCCGTTTTTCGTCTTGACTATTTCAAGATCACCCAATTGTATCTGTAGCCGGGCTTGATTGAGGTCCTGCCTCATACGCAGGGCAACACCGACATGTGATTCTACATCGTCAAGCTCTACGTCCGGCACTTTCGGTTCATGAAGAAGAATGATTTCCCTCTGCCACAGGTTTGTGTCGGGTGGGTTGAGCAGTCTCAAAATTTGCAGGCGGGTCTTGTCAAGATTGCTACGGGCATTGATCAGACCCTCACGCCGCAGCGCTATTTCCGCTTCAGCCGCGGTGAGTTCCGATTCGGCCAGGACCCCGATCGTGATCATTTCCTCCGTTTCACTTTTTTGCTGCTCTGCCAGTTTGAGCGACTCGAGAAAGATTTTAATCTGCCGCTGTGTGAGGGCATAGTCCCAGTATGTTTCTTCAACCTGAGCAACGAGAGCTTCTGCAAAACCGCGCAGCTCATATGCTGACGTTCGCGTATCGAGTCTTGCCTGACGGAGGCTGGCGAGATTATAATTCAGACCGGCCCCTCTGAGGAGTGCCTGGGTAATGCTGATTCCCACACGTGACGCGTACAGATCATCGCTGTACAGATTGGACCATGACTGGTCTGTCGACATGTCGATGCCGATATCCGTTCCAGTGGGGAGATATTCGGACACACCAAGATTGGAGTTGATTTCATTATTAAGGTTTTCAAGGCTTGACACCGAGGGTTTATCGATCTTTTCACGAAATTGGGAATATCCGCCCGTAAGGATCGGATCGAACACGGAGAGCTCCTCTTCTTCCGCTGTGCGGAGGATGTCGGGATTGAATTTTTCTACCTTCAGGGCATGGTTATTCTCCAGGGCCAACAGGATTGCGCCCTCTACCGTTACGGCTATCGGCCCTTCAGGTTTGACTGTGGTTGTCGTTTTGTGGTCCGTGGGCGGAGTGCTCTCTCTTTCCGTCGTGGTCGAGAATGACGACACCATACTGGTACCGATGTGATCTTCAGCGGAACCGTTATCCATGGAGGCACAGGATGCAAGGACAATGCATACGACGATCGTGACAAAGATCGCTGCGAGATTGTGTATTCTTTTTTTCTTTCTCATTCTTTGTCTCCCGCAAGGAATCTTGTGGTGTCCTTTTTCCGGATCAGCTTTGTATCGAAAAACAGGTAGACTGATGGGATGATCAGCAGCGTAATCAGGGTTGAACTGAGCAGCCCACCGATAACCGCCCGTGCCAGAGGAGCCTGGACCTCTCCTCCCTCGCCGAACCCAATTGCCAGTGGAACCATGGCAAGGATAGTCGTCATGGCGGTCATCAGTATGGGGCGCAGTCGCCTGCGTCCGGCCTCTTCAATGGCCTCCCTGAGGGGCATCCCGTCGCGGCGACGGAGCATGCTGATGTGATCCACCAGGAGGATGGCGTTATTCACCACAATTCCTCCGAGCATGATACAGCCTATGTACGACTGGACGTTAAAGGTTGTATTGGTAATGAACAGCATGAGAATGACCCCGATGGCGGCAAAGGGTACGGAAAACATGACCACTATGGGGTAGCGAATGGATTCGTAGAGGGATGCCATAACCATGTACACCAGAAGCAAGGCAAGAATCAGGCTCAGCAGGAGTTCTCTGAAGGCTTTTTGTTGCTCTTCGTAGTCGCCGCCGAAGGCGATAGTGAAATTGCGGGGTACGGCAACTGACCCGAGTCGTGAACGGATATCGCTCAGTATGGAACCCATATCTCGTCCGCTGATATTGACAGAAACCGTTATAATCCGTTCCTGGTCTTTGCGCTCGATGCGGACCGGCCCCGTTTTTTGCTGGATGTTGACAACATTCCGAAGCACGACAGGATCACCGTCTGTACCGACCAGCGTCATATCCAGTATTTCTCTGATATTCATCTTTTCCGCGTCCTTGATTTTGACGCGGATATCGTACTCATCGCCGGCTTCGCGGTAGCTTCCCGCCGTGGTACCGGACAGGACGGTCTGGAGCATGTTGGCAATCTGAGAAACTGTCAGGTTCATATCAGCAGACTTCTGTCTGTCAACAAGGACAATCTCCTCGGGATTTCCCGATTCTCTGCTCACCAGGGCATCGGTGACCCCATCGACGCCTTCAACAATACTCAGGACCCGTTCCGCAAGAGAATCGGCTATTTCCAGATCGTAGCCACGTATCTCGATCTGGATCTTTTCCGTTCCCCCGGAAAGCATCCGCAGGAGAAAAAGTCCCTGACCGGCACGGGTGCGAATAGTCATGCCGGGGATATTATTCAACTTCAGGCGAAGATCGGAGGCGATCTGCTCACTCGATCGTGACCGTTCCGCTCCGGGTACCAGGGCGATCCGCATTTGACCTGAATGGGATCCCAAGGAGTGCCCGCCCGACCCTCCTATGCTCGCTACCACGTTTTTCGCTTCCGGAACCTCGGTCTTGACAATGGCTTCGATCAGTTTAAATGTTTCTCCCATCAACTCCAGCCTCGTTCCAACTTCCATTTCAGCGTTGATCCGCACCTCACCTTCATCGGTCGCCGGCATGAATTCCACGCCGACAAGAGGAATCAAAGCCAGGCTTCCCGCCAGTAAAAGCACAGTCCCGATTACTACGATTCCCATGTGATCGAGGGCACGGTGGAGCAGTCGTTTGTATGCATCTTCCACCCAGGCGAAGAAACGAACACTGCTTTGATAAAGGGATTCGATTCGGGGACTTTTTTGTTGTGTCTTGTGAGGACGCAGGAATCTTGCCGACATGAGCGGTACGACGGTCAGAGCCATCAGGAGGGCACAGAAAAGTGCGAAGCTTACCACAAGGGCGAGTTGTTTGAACATTACACCGGACATACCCCGTACGAAGACAAGAGGCAGAAATACCGCCAGTGTAGTCAGGGTGCTTGCCACGATGGGGGGGGTTACTTCCCCGGTGCCCTGGATGGTTGACTCTTCGGCGCCTTCGCCCGACTCTCTGTGCCGGTAGATATTTTCAAGAACAACGATGGCGTTATCCACGAGCAATCCGATACCGAGTGCCAGACCGCCGAGGGTTATGATATTCAGGGTAAGTCCCCCGAAATACATGAGGGCAAACGTGGCGATGATGGAAATTGGTATGGTTGTGGCAATGATAAATGTGCTGATGATGTTGCGGAGGAAAAAAAGAAGAACCAGTATTGCCAGAATGCCGCCGTATATCGCCATCGATCCCACATTGGTGATAGAGTTTTTGATGTAATCGGATGTGTCGAGCATCGGTGTTATATCAATCTGCGGAAAGTCCTGGTTTAACTTTTCAACCTCTTCCAAGACCCTGGTGGCGACCTCGACCGTATTCTTGCCGGACTGCTTTCTTACCCCCAGTCTCATGCCCGACTTTCCGTTTACCGTGATTATACGGGTAATCTTTTTCCTTGAGTCGTCGATGTCGGCGATATTCCGGAGTCTGATCGGGACCCCCTCCCGGATCGCAATTACGGTATCAGCAAGCTGATCAAGACTGGCGTATGCCCCCTTGGTACGGATGTTCACTTCCAGGTTTCCCCGGTCTATCGTGCCCGCGGGAAGGGTAACATTCCCTTCTCTAATCCGGCTCAGGATCTGCTCTAAGGGCAGTTCCATTGCCTTGATCTTGCCGGCGTCAAGATTGACCTGTATCTCACGCTCATAACCGCCCCATACATCGAGAGATGCCACCCCGGGTACCCGTTCGATACGGTATTTCACCTGATCGTCGATAAGCCTGCGCATCTCAAGCGGACTCTGCTTGCCGGAAACGCCGAAAATAAGAATGGGAAAGCCCGCCACATCGAACTTGCGCAGGGTGGGCCGTTCCACATCATCCGGAAGTTGCTGGATAATACGGTCCAGGCGATCCCTGATATCGTTTGATGCCGTGTCCAGATCGGTTCCCCAGGAAAAGGTCACCCGGACATCGCTGGACCCTTCCGAAGAGGTGGAATAGACGTTTTCCACTCCCGGAACGGCGCTCATGGCCTCTTCGATGGGGCGTGTCACAAGTTCTTCGATCTCCTCGGGGCTCGCGTTTTCATAGAGAGTTCGAACGGTCAGGGTGGGATAGGTGATGTCTGGCATCAAATCAATGGGAAGCCGGATAAGCGAAATGCCTCCCAGAATAATCACAATCAGTATCACCATGACGGTGAAGACAGGGCGGTGAACGGCGGTTCGGGAGAGATTCATAGACTATATCCCCGATCAGGGTTGATTTCCTTTTTTTGACTCGTTCCCTGGGGAGCCTTCTGGGGGCAAGGCATCCTCTTCTGCTGTGGACAATGTAATGGCAGATCCGTCCTCAAGGAGGTGCTGCCCCACACTCACCACCATCCCGGAAAGAGGGGGATCAACGATTTCCGCCATTTCGCCGCTGATAATACCTACCGTGACCGGTATAAGTCTGACCATCATGGTTTCCTTGTCGGCGAGAAAAATGCCCCTCTGTCCGTTGTGTCTTGTCAGGACGTTCAGGGGAACAACAGTTGCGTTATCGTGACGGGCAAATTCGATTTCGACCCGGACAAACATGCCAGGTTTGAGGAGCTTCATGGGATTGGGGATTGCAAACTCAACTCGTGCCTGACGTGTCGCTTCCTCTAATATGGGCGCTATTCGGGCAATAGTCCCGGTAAAGGTCTTGTCGGGATAGGCATCGGTAGTAATGCGCGCGGTATGCCCCGTTTTCATTTGGGGATAATCACGTTCGATAACATGGATTACGGCCTTAAGAGAATGGATATCAATAATAGTGGCAATGGGGGCATTTGCCGTCAGCATGGTTCCCTCATCGACGAAACGTTCGCCCACAATACGGAATTCACTGCCGTTCTCCCATGATGCTCTGATTCGCGTATAGTTCAGTCGAACCTGGGCGGTTTTCAACTCCGCCTCCTTTTGAGCCACCTGGGCCCCCGCCACCTTTTGCTTGGCAATGCTGGCTTTATATTGGGCTTCAGCCGCATCCAGTTCGGATTCGGAAACGATTTTCTTTTCCCGAAGGGCTTTGGCCCGCTCAAATTCACGCCGGGCCAGATTGAGGACACTCCGGTTCTCCTCGACGTTTGCTCGGGCGACATCCAGTTCGGCCCTGGCCTGATCCACCTGTTGGACAAACTCATCACCATCGAGGACAGCTATTAACTGTCCTCGTTTTACTTCGTCACCGATGTCGATCAAAACCTTTTTCAATTTTCCTGCAATCTTTGGAGCAACGATAAACTTGGAATCGGGCAAAAGCGTGCCGGTGAAATTTCCGACATCCCGGATCATTGCCTTTCTGACAGGTACAACATCGACAGCGATGGGAAGACTGACATGGCGGGCAGGTTGTTTTGTTGAAAAAAAACCCTTATTGTAAATCTGCCAGCCGATCATGGCTAGAACTGCCGCGATAACGACAATAACGTATTTTTTATTCATCCGGAGATTCTCATATATAATTGATCATTATGAATTCAGCTATTTTTAATTTAACACATTCGTCTATGTCATTTTTCGTCTGAGGGCAACTATTATTTTAGAGTGCCGGGGTCAAACATTGAGTGACTATCCAAAGCTGACTGGGTAAATCAACTCGTACAAGCGTACCGGTGTTCGCACTGGCTGGATAACAAGAATGAACAAGGCAACAATCAAGAGTTGCATATGAACCGTCAAATAGAAGTTTTTACCCAATGTATTAGTGAGAAATCGCAGACTATTGAAACACACAAGGGCAAAGTCGAATACGACTTGTCTGAAGGGGACCGTTGTACCTGCTCACCAATCAGATAACTCACTTGGTCTGTGTTATAAAAGAAAAATAACCAAAGGAATCACTTATAAAATATACCGATATCGTCATCGTAAAGCACTGGATACCGATACTGGAAGAGTAAGAGCTCACCATATAAGGGATAGCCACCGTAACGGGTTGAGGGGAACCAGGCTTCGCTTGTCAATGACAAGACTTTTTTCGGACGGGGATAGTGAAAAAAATACGTACTGATTTATAAAAAAAGGTGGCGGGAATAAATTCCAGCCACCTTTTCTATGTAAACTGAAAGGTACGGATAGAGAAGGGGAGACCTCTCAGATTATTAGAGGGGGGGCGGTGAGTGGAAAGGAGGGTTTTACAACCACCCACCGCTATGCAAACCTGGATCAAGATCGAACGCTCCTCTCACGAGGATAGCGATAATGAGTATCTCTTTATATATGCTTCGGAGGCGTGTTCAGGATCTCGGCCAGATCTATCTCTATTAAAGAACGGTATTGCGTTTGGTACCTCATATTGATTATATCAAGTGCATCTTTCTCAAGTTGGAAGCATGCGACTTCACTTCCCGGCTTCTCCGTTGTCTTATCATCATTCATACTTCTTTTCCTCGTACCGGTGTTTGAGAAGAGGGGGACTGGGAACAAAAACCTGCCATGCGAAAACCGCCTTATGATTTGAGGTTTTACTCTTTCCCAATCCCCCGGTTACTTGTCGACAACTTTCAATCCCCCTTTGCTACTGCCGACAACAGACCAGTAGTTATTTATTCCGTTGACCCCTCAACCTCTCTTTTATTACAGCCAACGTTTGACTTTATGTATTTCACAAATCGTGCCATTTTGATTGCTTCTGTGCCCGTGCAATGAAAGTTCACTGTTTCTGGGGGTTTGAAATGATATGTGGCTTTGTGAGACCATGAATAGCGCAAAAGATAGAAAAGGGAGGGAGAGGGTCACATTGGCATTACACGGAAAGTATTTCAGATATATGTGATGTATTACGGGTAGTTAATCGTGGATGCCAAAACGACATGTCCCACGTCATTCTGGCGTATTTTCTGTGTCACCCCATTCCTTCAGTTTTCTCTGGAGGGTTCTCAGTCCTATTCCCAGCATCCTGGCAGCCTGAGTCCGGTTTCCGCCGGTTGCATTAAGGACTTTGCGTATGTGGTTTTTCTCCACTTCTTCGAGGGTCATTCCGTTATCTTTTCCTCCTTGAGGGAAATCAGACAAGGGGAAAAGATCACGTATCGAGGAACGGGTGAGAGACCGTGTGCTTTCCAAAAGCACCGCCTTTGCTATGATGTTTTCCAACTCCCGCACGTTTCCCGGGAATGGATGCGCGACAAGGCATTGCGCGAAGTCAGGATCAAGTGAATGAATGGCTTTGTTGTTTTTTCTGCGTGGATTTTTAAAAAATGCAGTGCCAGGGGCACGATATCGCCACGTCTTTCCCTCAGTGCCGGTATATTGATATGAAACATATTCAGGCGATAAAACAGGTCTTCTCTGAATCGACCCTTATCAATCTCCTCTTTGATATCTCTATTGGTGGCGGAGATTATTCTCACATCGATATCCCGTACCCGTGTGCTCCCCAGCCGGTAAAGCTCTCTCTCCTGAACGGCACGCAGCATTTTGCCCTGAAGCGATGCGTCGAGTTCCGTTACTTCATCCAGAAAGAGAGTCCCTCCCCTGGCCGCCTCAAAGAAGCCCTGTTTTTCAGAAATGGCCCCGGTGAACGCGCCCTTGGCATGACCGAAAAAATCATCTTCAAAGAGGGTTTTGCTGAAGGAGGCCATGTTAACGGCGACAAAGGGTCCTTTGGACCGTGTGCTTAAGTTGTGAATAATCCTGGCAAGCATCTCCTTGCCCGTGCCTGATTCACCGGTAATCACGATGTTATAGTCAGTGGGTGCTACAACCTCGACCTGATGAAATACCATGGCCATCGCCGCATCTTCAGCGATCATGCCTTCAAATGCAGAGGGTTTCCACAGATCGGAGAATGTCTGGCTTCTCTCAAAGAGGGCAAGCTTGTTTTTGAGGTTATACCGTTCGAGTGCCCGATTGATGGTGATTATCAGTTTTTCACCGTTGATGGGTTTAACAAGATAATCGTAGGCCCCGAATTGCATGGCTTGAACCGCCGAAGATGTGTCATCGACTGCCGTTATAATAATACACTCGAGGGACGGGAGTTCCTCCTTTATCTGCTGCAGGAGTTTCATTCCCCCCGGTTCAGGCATGATGAGATCGAGGAGTACCAGATGGAAGTTGCTCTTTCTGATTATTTCCATGACGCGCCGGCTATCCGAAATGAGTGCTGGTTCGGACATGCCTGAGCTGACCAACGAGGCTTTTATGCTCAACAAGAGACCGATGTCATCATCAACAACCAGAACGGGGGTGCTATCGGAGGGTATGGATTCCATGTTATCTATTCTTGGACTTCTTGTTCGTTATTGCGGGGAATGTAATAGTAAATGTCGTTCCCTCGCCCTCTTTACTGAGGAAGGTAATCTCTCCTACATGGGCCTCAACGAGATTACAGGTAATGGAGAGCCCAAGGCCCGTTCCTCCTTCGGCCTGCCGTGACGTCACAAAGGGATCAAATATCTTGTCCGCTATGGCGGGGTCAATACCCTTACCGTTGTCCGATATGGAGATGACCGCCACCGCCTTTCCGTTTTTTTTCTGATGCCCTGTGGATATGGTTATTTTGCCGTGATCATGGTCGATGGCCTGCGTTGCATTGATGGCGATATTCATGATGATCTGTTCGATACTCTGAAGGGTTCCCTCTATCACCGGAGTTTTTTTTGCCAAATCTAGTTCCAGGACAATTCTCGACTTTTTGAGGGTGGTCTCTATGAGACGCACGGCGGTTGTAACCGCCGTATTTATTTCGATCGGCGCTTTATCAGTGATACTCGACTGTCTGGTAAAATGCTTCAGATTGTTTACGGTTTTTGCGACGCGGTTTGCAGCCAGATCGATATCAGAAAGGAGCTGAGACAGATTTTCTTTGAGAAAACCGTACGTGAGTCCCCCATACTTTTTCTCAGGCTCCGTTCGCGCCTCTTTCTCCAGGACAGGGAGAGCGTCGTGCCATACCTTCTGCAGGAGGGGTATATCGAACATGATCTTATTAATCGGATTATTGATTTCGTGGGCTACACCGGCCACAAGGGTCCCGAGCGCCTCCATCTTCTGAGCGTGCAGCAATTGCCGCTCAAGCTGTTCTTTTTCTTGTTCCGATCGTTTTTGATCGGTTATATCTTCAATCATTGCGATAAAATAGAGAGGGTGTATACTTTCATCATAGACGACAGACGCTGTGACATTTCCCCATATACTCTCTCCATCCTTTCTGACGTATCGTTTTTGCGTCTTATAGTACGGTATGTTTCCTTGCAACAATTGCGCCACTTGTCTGAGGTCTTGCTCTTGATGCTCAGGATGGGTAACATCGATAAAGGTCCTGCCTATCAATTCCGCTTCATCGTAACCCAGCATCCTGCTGAATGTTGCATTGATCCGCTCAAACCGATACTCGAGATCAAGGATTGCCATCCCGAGCGCACCCCCCTCGAAGACCTTGCGGAAACGTTCCTCGTTTTGTCTGAGTGCCTCTTCCACCTTCTTGCGTTCCGTGACATCTTCCCCGTGAATAATGGTCGCGATCAATATCTTTTCCGGCTCTGCATAGATGTTGGCGGAGTTCCACATCCCGATACGCACCTTTCCATCTCTGCGCATGATTTGCATTTCCTGGACATGTAAGTCTCCATTTCCTTTTTGTGCATTTGTAAGTTGTCGCAATGAAGCGGAACGGCTGGTATCAGGAAACAATATGTCGAGCGGTCGACCTATCATTTCCTGCTCGGTCTGCCCGCTCATCCTCTCAAATGCCTCATTGAAGATGGTTGTTTTCCCGTCGCGGTCCAGAACAACGATCGGTGCGTTGGCACATCGTATAAGGTTGTTGAGATAATCGGTGGTTTCTCTGAGTTCTCTGGTTCGCTTTTGGACTTCACTCTTGAGGATGCCAGACCACCGGTAAACGGAGAGGGATGAAAAAATGCCGGCGATTATGAGGAAAAGGATTATAAAGGCGAAGGTATTGAGCGCCTGGATTCCCGCAGTTCGAATAATTCGATCGATCTCGCTCACGGGGGCGACCACGGCGACAGACCAGATCTGATCGAGAATATAGACCGGAGAATAGGCAATCAGTTTCTCGATCTTCCCCGCCTTTCCCCTGTGCCAGCCGGACATATAGTAACCGATGCCTTCACTGCCGGTCATGACCTTCTGCTGGATTTCGTTAATAGACTCATATGAAAGTTCCGGGTTCCTTTTCTCCCGTGCCTTGAAGGCATCCTGACCCACGAAATCCGCCTCATAGTGGGCGAGAAAATAACCCTTCTGATCCATCAGCCAGGCGTATCCGGTTTCTCCCGATACGATGGGGGAGATGAAAATATCTCCCACAGACTGCAGGTCAAAGGAGATAACGAGCACCCCCGCAAATCGTTTCTTTTGAGCATCCCGGTCGCTTTTCACGTAAATCGGGGCCGACATCCGTATGCGTTTTTCGCCCTGTTCGTTGACCGTGATCCCATACAGTGTAACGTGTCCCGTTTCCTTCGTCCTGTTAAAATACGGCTCCGTATCGTAGTTTCTGCCGATGATGTCCCCCCGCCAATCGTCGGAAGGGTATATGAATCGGAGAACGCCATACTCATCGATGCGACGTATGGAGGTCCTCGGTATAAACCCCAGATACATGGTCTGCATGTACTCGAGACAACCAGGGTTCATATCCTGCATACAAGACACCTTTGTTGCCGATACAAGGGATGCCTTGACCTCGCTGAAATAGGTTTCAATTCCGGCGGCTGCCGATCGGGCAAGGATTAACTGGTGCTCGTTGAACTGATCGAGGGCTGTCTGTCGCGTCACATGAAAGGTTTGAAAGCCGAGGAAGGCTGTAATGCCGATGGCTATGGTGGTTACACTGAGGATGGTTACCTGTATCCACCAGGAAGGACTTTTTATAGGCGCGTCAAAAGAATTACCCTCCTGCTGATTATTCGTTTCTTTATGATCGGCCATGCGCCCTTTCCTGATATAGTTTACAAGAAGCTGCCTCTCCACGAGAAAAGTATATGCAGAAGGAAATTCCTATGTCAATAAAATAGTGGTCACAGAAGATTGAGGTGGTGACGTCTCGACTATAACTCCACGGTTGAGTTACAGGATAAAAACAGTATCGTGTCCGCAGGGGCGTTGAAAGCCCC